>CAIUQV010000399.1 GCA_903901375.1 uncultured Ignavibacteriota bacterium | reverse complement strand
GGAAAACAAAATGGAAAGTTTGAACTTGTTAATACTTATAACATTAAGAAACCAATACGAATTAAGCAAAAACAGGTCCCTAATCTTTTGACAAATTCATCAGGCGTCGATTACTTAATCGTATACAATAAGCTTCTTGAAAATCCCGCTGAAGCTTTAAGACAGCACAGAGCATTGAAGGATAATTTCAGAACCATAAAGGTTGAAATTGAAGATATATATGATGTATTTAATTATGGTATGGAAAATCCTATAGCTGTAAGGTATTTTGTAAAAAATGTATATGATACATGGCAACTTCCTAAAGTTAAATATCTTTGTCTTTTTGGTAGAGGCTCTCTCGACCCTAAGAAAAATTTAGCTTCTTCTTTATATTATCAGAATCTGGTACCAGTCTATGGAAACCCGCCTTCAGACGGATACTTCGCGAATTTTAATATTGGTACTTTTACATATTATCATCAAATATCTGTTGGAAGAATTCCTGCACTGTCCACTCAGGAAGGTATGGACATAGTAAATAATATAATTCAGTATGAGAATCAAAGTTCACTTCCTGCAAAATGGTTTAAGAACTTCGTTTTTGTAACAGGTGGTACCACTCTTCAGGAACAAATACAATTTGCATCTCAATCAGAATATTTTATAAACACTTACATTAAACCAGCTCCAACTTCAGGATATCCCGTCAGAATATTCAGAAATGATACTTCGGGTTATGTCACTTTCAATTATCAGGATTCTATCAAGAATGCTTTGAATACCGGTGGAATGATTTGCAATTATATAGGTCATGCTGCAAGCAATACCTGGGATAATGGTTTGGATGATCCCAATGTACTTACAAATCAGTATAGAATGCCGGTGGTATTTAGTATGACTTGTTTTACAGGTAAAAATTCAGAAACCCAGTTTAGAAGTTTTGGAGAGAGATTCGTTAATATTCCGAATAAAGGTGCTATTGGTTTTATTGGTACAACAGGATGGAGTTTTTCGGGTTCGGGAAACACATTTAATGAATATCTTATTAAAAATTTTGCAAAAGATACTGTACGAAGAATTGGAGATCTGGTTAGATATGCTTCGCGAACATTATCTAATGATTCTTTAAGCTTTGCTGCAAGAAATACAGTAAATTGTTACGGAATGCTGGGTGATCCTGCTGCGAGATTACTGTTACCGGCATATTCGGAATATGTCTTTGAACCATCTGATTATAAATTTGCAAATCCTTTTCCTTCTATCAGGGAATTAATTAAACTAACAGTTTATCCGAAAAATTATGGTATCTTTGCAGATTCATTAAAAATAAGATTTCAAATTTTAAAAAATAATGTGTCATTTAGAGTTAAAGATACTATAATATACGATTTTGGATTGGTCGACACTTTAAATTATAATTTTGTTTTAGATTCTGCAGGTAATTATTCTGTGCTGATTAATCTGGATCCTGATAACTGGAATACTAAGGAAATCAAAACAAATAATACTCTGAGTATTCCTCTTGCTTTGAAAAATCTTTCATTTATACCATTAAAGCCGATAGATAATCAGATTATTTCAACCGATTCTGTAGAGGTTGTTGGTATTAATCCCAATATTGACCTTAAAAACAATAATGTTAAATTGATACTACAGGTAGATTCTGCTCAAACTTATAACTCTGCATTTCTAAGGACGTATTTTATTAATAATCCGAATGGAATGGTAACAAAATTCAAAATTCCTATACCTGTAAAAGATACAAACATTGTATATTTCTTTAGGTTGAATGCTGTGATTAATAATGATTCTTCAGGATGGTCGGAAGTAAGAAGATTTATATACAGCAATTCAACGGCAGATTTATATGCTTCTAAGAAGCCCACAGAATCAACTGATCAGATTGTGAATGTTTATAAGAAAAACATTAATCAGTATAATGCTAATGATTTATATAATGCATCAGGATACGGTGATAATATTTCAATTAAAAAATATAATGGTAGTATTACAGCACAGTCATGGGGAAGTGCTGATTATGAACCGACGAAAATGGTTCTGAACGATAAAACCATATCCTTGTTTGATCAGGTTTACTGGGGAGGCTTGTTAATATTTAAAATTAATAAAACGAACTCAAGAATAGTTGATTCGAGGCATTTTACTTTTAACACTAATCTTTCAAATGATTCAGCATTAACTTATTTGAATACGTTTAATGATCAGAATATATTGGTTATTATTAAATCTATACCTTACTTCACAAATTTCGGACTCAGCAGCGGATTGAAAGCAAAGATAAAGTTATTTGGGAGTACTGCTGTAGATTCAGTAAATTTGCAAAGTTATTCATCCTTCTGGAGTTTTATAAGTTATAGTCAGTTCCCGAATGTAGTAAAATCAGAAAAGTATTCAGCTGCGACAGGACCTGCGACATGTACGATGCAGCCTACATTTTACTTTGACTCAGCTTATGTATATCATAATTTTATTCCTGCGAAATCCTGGGGATCATTTAAGTGGTCTGGTATAATCCCTCAAAACACTTATATGTACGTTGATGTAAACGGTATTAACAGGCAGAATAATATTATTCCTTTATATACTAATCTTGTAAATAATTCTTATGTCAGCCTTGATACAGTAAACACTTCTCTTTATCCCGGAATAAGGTTGGTAACAAAACTTCATATCGATTCATTAAATGGAACAGAATCACCTGTATTAAATAATTTAAAATTCATTTATACACCTGCTGCAGAAATTATTGCAGACAATTATTCATTTATTAAAAGTGATTCTGTTTTTCAGGATGGTGATACTCTGGGTATTTCAGTTAACTATGGTAATTTTGGTTATGCAAATGCAGTTGGTTTTGTAAATAAATGGACTGCTACTTCTTCATTCGGATTGAAGACTTTAAGAATTGATACATTATACAGCACTTTAAAAATTGACTCAATAGCATCATCGAATGTGAAATTATCCACTTTAGGTTTAAGAAATCCAAATAAACTCTCGGATACTATAACAATTTTCTTTGAAACATCTTTAATAAATCAGCAGAATGAATTTTTTACATACAATAATACTGCTGTTACAAGAATTGTGGTAACAGGTGATACTGCAAAACCATTTATGGACATTACTTTTGACGGGACGAAAGTATTCTCAGGAGATTTTGTGCAATCAAATCCGAAGGTAGTGCTAAAGTTTCTGGATGATAGTAAGATATTTATTAAAGATACATCTAATATCAGAGTTAAACTTGACAATGTTTATGTTCCATACTTTATCGGCAGCCAAAAGAATCCCCTTATTGATTTACAGTTTGTAAACAACAAATTCCTTCAGGCCACTTTATATTACAACCCAATTCTTGAAGATGGAGAGCACAGATTTGATTTTATTTCTTACGATAACAATGGAAATTATGCGGATACCACGATATATTACCTTACTGTAAATCCTGATTTGAAAATCATCGATTTAAAGAATTATCCTAATCCGATGAAAAGCGAAACTAATTTTGTAATTAATCTGTCAGGTAACTTACCGCCTTCGTCATCTAAAATTAAAATATTCACTGTGGCAGGAAGGCTTATAAAGACTATTGAAACTCCTTTAAATATTGGCTATAATCAGATATTCTGGGATGGAAGAGACGCTGATGGTGATTATATCGCAAACGGTGTGTATTTTTATAAACTTATTATAGAGGGTAATAATAAGAAGGAAACATCTTTACAGAAATTAGTTGTCTTAAAATAGAATTATTCATTTATAAAACATTATGAAAACGCAGATGTATAGTTATTTATACAACAGCAGGACTGCAAAAGACCATTCATCCGGTTTATTCAGATATTCTGTTCTTTTTTCAGTCAAATTGTTATTCTTTATTCTCATTTTTGCGAATTTCTCCTTGGGACAGAATTATAACTGGATTACTCCTAACCAGACGTATTTAAAAATGTATGTCGCAAGTGACGGTATATACAGAATCGACAAAAGTGATTTCGTTAATGCAGGGATTACTGTAACAACCATTGACCCAAGAACAGTTAAAGTTTACTATAAAGGAAATCAGATACCCATATATTTCTTCGGTGAACAAAATGGTACTTTTGATGATGCAGATTACTTTGATTTTTACGGAATTAGAAATTATGGGGGTTTAACAAATGCTCATGATATAAATAACAATGTTTTTTATACAACAGATGAATACAATAATTTATATTC
>CAIUQV010000398.1 GCA_903901375.1 uncultured Ignavibacteriota bacterium | reverse complement strand
CCGGCGCCAAATTTGGAGTCGGTCCTGCTATCGAAGGCGGTTTTTATTATGATATAGATTCCGACCATAAATTCGTTGAAGAAGATTTAAAGAAAATTGAAGATAAGATACTCGAAATAGCAAAACGTGATTTGAATCCAGTCAGGGAAGAGATGAAAAGGGAAGATGCCATCGAATACTTTAAGACAAAAAGACCCGATGAATATAAAGTAGAAATTCTTGAAACCATCGCCCAGAATGAGGAAGTTGTTTCCCTTTACCATCAGGGTGGATTCACAGACCTCTGCCGCGGACCACATTTGCCAAACACTGCAAAAGTGAAAGCAGTAAAGCTTCTCGCAGTTTCCGGTTCCTACTGGAGAGGCGACGAGAAAAACAAGATGCTCCAGAGAATCTACGGAATCACTTTTCCTTCGCAGAAAGAACTCGACCAGCATTTGAAGAACCTTGAAGAAGCTAAGAAAAGAGACCACCGTAAGCTCGGCAAAGACCTCGAACTTTTCTTCTTCCACGAAGTGTCTCCCGGTGCGCCGTTCTGGCTTCCTAACGGTATGATAATCTATCGCGAGATAGAGTCATTCTCACGCGAACTTCAGTATAAATACGGATACGATGAAATCAGTACTCCGATTATAGTTAAAGAATCTTTATTCCAGACATCAGGACACACCGGCCACTATGCAGAAAATATGTTTAAGATAACGAGCGATGAAGAAACTATGTACCTGAAACCGATGAACTGTCCCGAGGCAACACTCGTATATTCTTCAAAGCTTCGCAGCTTCAGGGATTTACCCGTTCGTCTCAGTGAACTCGGCAGAATGCACCGCAACGAAATCCGCGGAGCACTCGGCGGTATGTTCAGAGTCAGACAGTTTACAATGGACGATGCTCACATTTTCTGTTCCTACGACCAGATACTCGAAGAAATCACAAGAGTATTGCAACTGATGACGGAAACTTATTCGACTTTCGGATTTACTCCGATGTATTATCTTTCTACAAGACCGGATGAGGCAATGGGAGAAATCGAAGTCTGGAACAAGGCAGAAGAATCACTTGCAAACGCTCTTAAAGCAAATAACCTTGAGTTTAAGATAAACGAAAAAGACGGTGCGTTCTACGGACCGAAGATTGACGTTCACATTAAAGATGCTTTAAACAGGACATGGCAGCTTGCTACTGTTCAGCTCGATTTTAATATGCCCGAAAGATTTGACCTTACGTACGAAGGTTCGGACGGTCAGAAACACAGACCGGTTATGATACACAGAGCTATATACGGAAGTTTCGAAAGGTTCGTAGGAATACTTACCGAACACTTTGCAGGAAACTTCCCCGTGTGGCTTGCTCCCGTGCAGATATCTGTTCTGCCTTTAACCGATGCACAGAAAGACTATGCAAAGGAAATTTACGACAGATTGTACGAAGAAGGGTTCAGGGTTTACCTCGACGACAGAAGCGAAAAAGTGAATTACAAAATCAGAGAGTCCGAAAACAGAAAAATTCCGTTTATGCTCGTAGTCGGCGAGAAGGAAAAACAGAATAAGACCGTATCGCTCAGAATACACGGAGCGGGGGATAAAGGTGCTTTTGAATTGAATGATTTCATTCAAAAGGTTAAATTGAATGTTGCGGATAAAAAGCATAAGTACGATTTATAAACTAAAGAAAGGTTACTTTAATTAAAGACAAAAAGTACAAAGAAAGAGTCAATCAGGAAATTACCGCATATCAGGTAAGAGTAGTTGATGAAGACGGTCAGCCGTTGGGCGTTATGCCGTCGCACGAAGCCTTAAGGCTGGCACAGTCAAGAAGTTTAGACCTGGTGGAAATTGCACCAAATTCAAAGCCGCCTGTTTGTAAAGTGATTGATTACGGAAAGTACAATTACGAAAGACAAAAGAAGGATAAATTACAGAAGAAGAATCAAAGCGTGATGTCCGTTAAGGAAATCAGGTTTAATGCAAACACAGATTCTCACGATATTGAATTCAAAACCAAACATTTAAAACAGTTTTTGTTTGACGGGCATAAGGTGAAAACCTCTGTTTTGTACAAGGGAAGAATGATTACTCATCCCGAAATAGGTCAGAAATTAATGGAAGAGGTTCTTGCTAAAGTTCTCGATATCGGTAAGCTGGAATCCAAACCAAAACTTGAAGGTAAAATGCTGACAGCTTTTGTCGTTCCCGATAAGAATAAAATATCGGCATACAACGCTAAGATTGCAAAGATGAATAAACCTAAGACTGCTGAAAAGAATGTGAACGATAAAGTTGAAGAATCCGAAACCGTAGCAACTTTGGACACTGCTAAGGATATTAAAAAAGAAGAAGATATAAATTCATAAATAAACAAATTAGACAAAATGCCTAAGATGAAATCAAACCGTGCTTCAGCCAAGAGATTTAAGGTTACTGGTACGGGAAAGCTCAAAAGAGAAAAAGCCGGCAGAAGTCACATTTTAACAAAGAAAACTCCTAAGAACAAAAGACAATTAGGAACAGCTACTTTGGTAGATAAAAGTGACGCAGGAAGAATGAAAAGATTAGTCCTTGCCGAGTAATCCCCGCGGGGGATTTGTCCTGAAGAAAGACATTAAAGTTCTTTGAAATATTTATTTCCGGATGAAGTTATCAGAAAAGATTAATTATACACGCGGAAATAATTTAAACAAGAAGAGGTCTCAAAATTCTGATTTGCAGAATGCCTCAATTTTTAAATTTAATGAAAGGATTTATTTAAATGCCAAGATCTAAAAACAAAGTTGCCTCACACAGGCGCAGAAAAGCCATTCTTAAACAGGCCAAAGGTTATGTAGGCGCAAGAAGTAAACTGTACACAGTTGCTAAAAATGCTGTCGAAAAAGGTCTGTCACACTCTTACAGAGACAGAAAACTTAAGAAAAGAGTTTACAGAAATCTCTGGATTGTCCGTATAAACGCCGCAGCAAGATTGAGCGGAGTTTCTTACTCACAGTTAATGGGTGCTTTAGTAAAGAAGAATATTAATGTAAACAGAAAGACGCTTGCTGACTTAGCTTACAATAATATCGAAGCATTCAACGAATTCGTGAAAGTAGCAATGGCCAAATAAAGATAAACAATATATTATCTGTATATTTAAAAAGCGGACTCTGTCCGCTTTTTTTGTCTATAACAATCTCTTCCTCTTTGCCTGAAAAAGCTCTGTGCGCTATGTGTACTCAGTGGAAAAAAACTCTAGAAAATCCCTCTGTTGTGTTCTCT
>CAIUQV010000397.1 GCA_903901375.1 uncultured Ignavibacteriota bacterium | reverse complement strand
GAACACGAAAACAAAATCCAACCCCGACGGTGTTGAACGTTAAACACTAAGCGATACCCCGCCGCTTGCGGCGGGGAGGTTCATTTGTCATTTTTTAATCAGTAATTTGTTGTTAATTTATACCGTTCAATGTTCATTTTCACGGTTTTCAGGGAACTACAAATAAGAGATATCAATTTTAAATAGTGTATAATTAATTAAACAAAAATATATATAATATGCAGGAATTTGATGTAACAATAATTGGGAGCGGTCCGGGCGGATATACGGCAGCAATCAGAGCCGCACAACTGGGGTTTAAAACTGCCATCGTTGAAAGAGATAAACTCGGTGGAGTTTGCTTGAACTGGGGATGCATACCAACAAAGGCACTTTTAAAAAGTGCTGAAATGCTGAACAAAGTAAAACATATTGGTGACTATGGACTTAAAGTCGAGGCAGCGGGATTTGATTTCCCTAAAATAATCAGCCGTTCAAGAAAAGTAGCTGAAGCATCTGAAAAAGGTGTGGCATTCCTTATGAAGAAAAATAAAATTACAATCATAAATGGTACTGGTACTTTTAATGCCGATAAAACTATTTCAGTGAAAGATAACGACGGCAATGAAATTGAAACTATTAAATCAACTCATACAATCGTAGCAACCGGTGCAAGGGCAAGAAGCCTTCCTGGTATTAAGTTTGACGAAAAGAAGATTCTTTCATCTACAGGTGCAATGCTCACTCAGAATGTCCCTGCTAAACTTACTATAGTAGGCAGCGGAGCTATTGGAATGGAGTTTGCTTATTTCTACAATGCTTTCGGAACAGAAGTTACAATCATCGAAATGCTGCCGCAGATTCTTCCTGTAGAAGATAAGGAAATCTCAGACGTCGTCGCAAGGGAGTTTAAGAAAAGTGGTATGAAGATTTTCACTGAAACAAAAACCGAAAGTGTTGAAGTGAAAGACGATAAAGTATATACAACTGTCAGCGGAAAAGTTAATGAAACTTTCGAATCCGATGCCGTTCTTCTCGCTATCGGAGTAACAGGAAATATAGAAAATCTTGGTCTTGATAACATTGGTATTACTTTGTTTAAAAATGCGATTAAAGTAGATGCAGATTACAAAACTAATGTTGAAGGTATTTATGCTATTGGTGACGTTGCTTTAATTAATGAAAAGGGTAAACCATGGCTTGCACACGTTGCCGCTGCCGAAGCTGTTAATTGTGTCGAGAAAATTAAAGGTCATAGCGCAGGTGACATTGATTATGGTACTATTCCCGGATGTACATACTGCAGTCCTCAGGTTGCATCTGTCGGTATGACTGAAGAAAAAGCAAAAGCTGCCGGTTATAAACTTAAAGTCGGAAAGTTCCCATTCTCTGCTAACGGTAAGTCCAGAGCAGCCGGAGAAACAGCAGGTATGGTTAAGCTGATATTTGATGAAGAATACGGAGAATTGCTTGGGGCACATATAGTGGGCGCAGAAGCAACCGAACTCATCAGTGAACTCGTAATGTTGAAATCTCTTGAAGGAACAGGTGAATCAATAATCAAAACAATACACGCACATCCAACCCTTTCGGAATCAATCCTGGAGGCTGCTGGTGTCGCCTACGGCGAAGCAATTAATATTTAAATTATCAAAACAAAAACGGGGCTTAAAGCCCCGTTT
>CAIUQV010000396.1 GCA_903901375.1 uncultured Ignavibacteriota bacterium | reverse complement strand
CTGTGACCGTTCTCAACAATCTTATCCCTTAGCCATTCTCTCACTCCAAGCAGCATCTGAAATTCGTACTTCTCTTTACTTAATCCCATTTCCTTGATCATCTTCTCCGCACCGTCTGTCAGATAGTCATCGTGTGTTGCAATTCCAACATACGCGCCTCGCTCAAACATTACCTTCAGCACTCTTAAATAATTATCACGGATTTCCTGCCTTCCTTTAAAAGCAATCGATTCAGGCTCTACGTATATTCCCTTGCATAATCTGAAGTTTGCCTTTTCTTCCGTCAAATCCATCACGTCTTTCTCTGTCCTTCTCAGGTATGCCTGTAAAACCAGACCAACATTGTCAAACTTTGCTCTCATTTCTCTGTACATCTTAATCGTAATATCCGTTACTTCCGAACTCTCCATATCAATCCTCACAAATATATTATTGCTCTTTGCCTTCTCAAGTATTTCTGTAAACAGAACCTTGCAATGCTCATAATCCATCGCAAGTCCGAGCATTGTAAGTTTTACGGAAAGATTTCCGTTAAGGTTTTCTTTCACTATTGTTTCAAGTACTTCAAGCGATTCATTCTTGGACTGTATTGCTTCGTTCCTGTCCTTTATGCTTTCTCCAAGTACGTCTATCGTTGCCATAATTGTCTTTTCGTTCAAAGCTTTTACTGCTCTTACTGCATCGTTAATGTTATCTCCCGCAATGTACTTGTTCGCAAAAACTCTTACGAGTTTTCTCGGAAGCAGAGGTAATGTCTTTACAATTATTGTATTTATTGGATTCATTTATAATTATTATAATTTATCTATTGTTTTTCTTCCCATAAAGCCTTCGTTCAGGCCATGCCAGTATTCAATTTTCTCTTCGCCGAGCAAATAACAGAGATACACTTCTTCGCCACTGCTCCTTATGTGCCTGAAATCAACGAGCCCTGTATCGATATTCTTCACTTCAATCGAAAGCGAAACAAGATACTTGATTATCTTAATCAGCTCTTCCATTTCATTCGGAAATTTGCCAGTACCGTTCGGTCCCATTCCGCCGTAGTATTCGTGTTTGTAAACATCAAACCCCATTTCGTTCAGTTTCCTTTTCAGCTCAGTCATCTCAAACAATACATGCTTGATTGATAACAGTAGATTCTGTGCTTCTTCAACCGTATAGTATATTCTTGTACTCATCTGTATTAAATTAACTTTATTAAATATTTCAAAAAAGTCAAAATCTTTGAATTGAATTGTTAATAGAATTTAGCAATTTTATAAGTATGCAGAGAACCGATAACTTTTTCACTAAAACAGTAAATAAACGCAGGCTGACCTGGAGGTTTAAAGGACTTATTCTTCTTGTTTCCATTTTGCTTGTCATTCTTCTTCGTAATCCACTGCTTTACTCTTTTGGCAAATTCCTTGTTTACGATTCAGGTGAAGTCTCTAAAGCAGATATTGTAATCCTTGAAGAAGATTTGAACTCAAAAGAAGGACTTAATTATTGTCTGGATTTATACTCAAAAGGTTTCTGCAGGGAAATATGGGCTGTTAAGATTGTCGATACTTCTATGATTTTTACAGATGAACAGTATCTGAATTTTATTAACTCGGTTATAGACTCGGCCGGTTATAACGTTAAACTTAAGTACTTTATCTTCGATGTCGAGCATCCCGTCACACTCAATAAATCATTGCAGATACTCGATTCTATGAAAGCAAAAAACTATAACTCTGTCATTCTTGTTACAAATGCCTTTCATTCAAAGCGAAGTTTTAAAGTTTACGATAAAATATTCAAACCAAACGGCATTACCCTTCAGTCTAAGGTTTATTACACAAAAGCAAAACTTGATGAATGGTACGCTAACTCGTACGGACTTCGTTATGTTTTACCCGAATACATTAAATACGTTTATTATGTTTTCAGAGGATTCATCTGAACTTTTGTTATTTCCCATTGCTTCCTCACTTCTTCCCTGAAATCTTTACAATATCTTAACATTATCTTCATCTTTCCTTAATTTGAAATTGGAATATTTGTATACTTTTAGACATTAACTTTTGGTCTGTTATGGTCTTGATATTACATGCAGCTAATACCGAAATCAGACTATTCTGTCCTTTAAAGTAGTGTTTAAAATGTATATTTTTATATTCCGGATTGAATTGGGATTCCGGAAAATTAATTAAA
Organism: uncultured Ignavibacteriota bacterium; assembly: GCA_903901375.1. Lineage (GTDB taxonomy): Bacteria > Bacteroidota > Ignavibacteria > Tepidaquicellales > Tepidaquicellaceae > CAIKZJ01. Next base: position 113 of record CAIUQV010000396.1, on the reverse strand, counting down.
ACTAAATTAATAAGTTATGAGAAAATTATTTATTGCAGTATTATTACTGTTTGTTGTGACAACTTTTTCGGTTGCACAAAACAAAGAGTTTAAACCTGAATTTAAAATAGGAG
>CAIUQV010000395.1 GCA_903901375.1 uncultured Ignavibacteriota bacterium | reverse complement strand
GGACGAAAAGCAATAAGCACTTTTAGGTATGGATTGGATTATCTAACTTATATAATTAAAAACATCTTAGACAACCTTGATGAATTTAAAGTACTTACTAAATTATTGTCGTGTACATAGTAAACATTTTCAGCTTTTTTAAAGCAATTGAATGAAGTTTTATTTATTGTTATCTTTAATATTTTCAGTTTCAAGTAATATATTACATAAACTTAGATGTTTGATGATAAAAGAAGATGAAAGCCCCAAAGTAAGTATTGTTTTACCTACATATAACAGGATTAATTGGTTATTGAAGTCAATTGAAAGTGTTTGTTCTCAATCATATCAAAATTGGGAATTGTTTGTTATTGATGATATTTCATCTGATGGAACCGATACAAAAATGCATGAAATCAGTCTTGCTGATCCAAGAATTAAGTATTTTAAGTTACCAGTGACATCCGAAAAAGGAATTTCTAGATTCTTAAATTTTGGTATAAAAAATGGAAATGGGAAATATATTGCAAGGCTTGACGACGATGATAAATGGATCGATAAAGACAAACTTAAAAAACAAGTTGAATTTATGGAAAAGAATCCAGATTATGTTCTTACAGGTGGAGGTGTTATTGCAATAAACAATAAGGAGGAAGAAATATTCAGATATCTGGAAAATGAAACGGATGATCAGATTAGAAGCAAAGCTTTGCTCTCAAATCCATTTACCCACCCTACCGTTTTATTCAGAAAAGATGCTGCTATTAAAATTGGAGGCTATCAGATTCTCGAATTTGCAGAAGACTGGGATTTTTGGTTAAGGCTAGGAAAAGTTGGTAAATTATATAACTTTCCTGAGTATTTTGCCCATTATTTAATGGCAGGACAGAACTTATCACTAAAAAATCAAAGAGGTCTTGCAAAAATGCTATTTGAAATAATAAAAACTCATAAAGATTCTTATCCTAATTACTGGAAGGGTTATCTTGTTAATGTGTTTCAACTAATGCATTCTTATATGCCGGGATTTTTAAGAAGTAGTACGACAACATTTTTAAAATATATTAAAAGGAAATATTTCTAATATGAACTATTTTGTTGCAGGGGGTGCAGGTTTTATAGGCAGCCACTTAGTCAGGAAAGTTTTATCAGAAGAAAAAGATTCATACGTTCGAATATTTGACAATTTCTCTTCAGGGCAGATGTGGCATCTTGATGAAGTTATTAATGATAAGAGACTTGAAATTGTAAAAGGTGATATAAAGGATATAGATTTACTCGTTGATTCTATGAATGGCATCGATTGTGTTTATCACTTTGCATCGAATCCTGATATTTCCAAAGCTGCTACGCAACCTGATATTGATTTCTGGGAAGGTACTTACCTGACTAACAATGTATTGGAAGCTATCAGACGAAACAATGTCCCAAAGCTTATATATGCTTCAGGTAGTGGTGTTTACGGAGACACAGGCTACACTGAAACAGCCGAAGATTATTCGCCTATGGTACCTATTTCAACTTATGGAGCAAGCAAACTTGCAGGTGAAGCATTAATCAGTTCTTATTGCTTTATGTTTGACCTTAAAGCTGCTGCTTTCAGGTTTGCAAACGTTGTCGGACCAAATCAAACTCACGGAGTTGGTTATGATTTCCTTAACAGATTAATTAAAAACCCAAAAGAACTGGATATTCTCGGTAATGGAACACAAAGCAAATCTTACATATATGTTTATGATGTGTTAAATGCTATCAGACTTATAGAAAAAGAACATTTAATCGGTTTCTCTTATTTTAACGTAGCCACTATTGATTATATTACTGTGAGGGAAATTGCTGAAGTTGTTCTTGAAGTTATGAAATTAAACAATGTAAAGTTAAATTTCGGTGACAGTGACCGAGGCTGGAAAGGTGATGTACCTATTGTTCGATTAAATTCGAATAAAATCAGAAATCTTGGTTGGACCAATAAATTCTCCGCAAGACAGGCAATATTTGAATCGGTTTCTGCAATGTACAATAAAATAATCAATTTATGATATTATCAAGAGCACCTGTTAGATTATCTATGGGCGGAGGAGGCACGGATTTACCTTCTTACTATACAGAGTATGGAGGATTTCTTCTTGCTACATCAATAAATAAATATGTTAATATTGTACTAAACAAAAGGTTCGAAGAAGATATCAGGCTATCTTACTCCAAAACAGAAATAGTAGACGATATATCAAAAATAGAACATAGAATTTTCAAGGAAGCACTTAATTATACAGGCATCAGGAAACAAATTGAATTAGCGTCTATTTCAGATGTCCCATCAAATTGCGGTTTAGGAACTTCTTCCACTTTTACTGTAGCTCTTTTAAATGCTTTATATGCTTACAAAAGAGATTACGTCAGCATAGAAAAACTTGCAGAAGCAGCTTGTCATATCGAAATTGATATTTTGAAAGAGCCGATTGGAAAGCAGGACCAGTATGCTTCAGCTTATGGTGGATTTAATGCTTATTATTTTAATAAAGACGGAAGCGTTAACGTTGAACCAGTTGATATTAAAGAAGAAATGATGATTGAGCTCCAGAATAATCTTTTTCTTTTCTACTTAAACATTACAAGGTC
>CAIUQV010000394.1 GCA_903901375.1 uncultured Ignavibacteriota bacterium | reverse complement strand
GTCGGATTAAACGGGTTCGGATAATTTTGATAGAGATTGTAAGTTTTGGGAATAAGGTTGTTTTCCTGTCCTTTATTACTGCTTTTACCGATTCCGAATACTTTCTTAATGTCGTCATTCATCATTTGAACATGTTTTATTACAGTGTTTGGCTTTTTCACTTTTACAACTTCTTTTATCTGTTTCATAGTAGTAAGCTTTGCCACTGCATCATTCTTTTCTGTCTTATTTTTGGTTGTTTCAATCTTCTTTTCGAGTGTCTTCACCTTTGCTTCCTGTGTGATTTTATCGTCTTTTGTTACGTTCTTTACTTTCTCGTAGAATATTTTCGTGATTTGTTCGGATGATGTGTTATTTTTGGTCTTATTCGTATTAATGTCGCGTTTTGTCATTCTGTTCAATAATGTATCAGCAGGAGTAATAAGTTCTTCCGTTGTTTGTTCTGTTTCTCCTTTAAAACTGCCGCCTGAACCCATTAGTAAATATGTTGCGGCATAATCCCATGATGCAACGAGTCCTTCGTAAGTGTATGGGTTTTGTGTCATAATGTACTGGAACCCGTCGAGTGCTGACTGATACTGCCCAAGTTTTACCTTGCATTTCTGTATGAAGTAGAATGCGCGTTTTATGAGTCCCGGGTTTTGTGTGTTTGCTGCTATTAAGTTTTCAAGGAATGTTTTTGTAATGCCTGTTCTTGTACTGTCACGGTTTAGCGATGCCATATATAGTTTCTGTACCATGCTTATGCTTTCAAGACTGTCTGGGAATTGGGTAAGAATTTGTTTTGCTTTATCTTCAACTGTGAGATAGTTTCTTTTTCTAAGATTAATGTTAACAGTGTCTTTAAGGCTTTTATAATTGTTTTCTTCAATGTTTAATTGTTCATTGGGTTTATTAGGTTTATTAGGATTAATACTTCCTCCCGTTCCGCCTGCGCTGTAGAATATTGTATCGTTGTACCCTGAGTATTGCAGCACAAAGAAATCCTCTGGCGGAGTAAGTTCACAACTGTAACCTGTAAATGTGAAACTAACAGGGTCATTATTACTATACCACAAAACTGAATGGTTAGCATCAACATTTGTTAAGCTGTCTTTATGGAAGCAGTTCTTTGCCGCATCAACGTTATCAACCGCATCTCCGCTGAATGTCCCTGTAAAGTACTTTGAGTTTTCAAGGTCACTCATGTCGAAGTCGTTCTGACCAAAGTTTATATTGAATATAGAGTTGTCAGTAGTGATACAACTTGCAGGATTTCCATAGTTTCTGATGTAATTAAACCCGCCGTAATAAGTACCTGTAATTGATTTCATTGAAATACTGCTGCCGTCAGTACAAAGAATACTCGTAGAATTGTTTCTGCCAAGTATTTTATTGTTATATACATCTAAAACAGAGCCGAATGTGTTGATTGTATTATGAAAGTTCACAAACGTGCTGTTCATTATCGCTCCTCCGGTTATGTTTATTAATCTTATGGCGTTTGAATTTTCATTATTTGTAGAGAATGTACACCAGTCTATTATAACCGGTATAGAGGATGCACCGTTTGATGTGATATACAATGCGTCATTTCCGCTGCCTCCCATAATAAAGTTACATTCGCTCACGTTAAACGAAATAGGTTCGTCTGAATTTGCCGTAAATACTGCGTTAATTGCCGCAGCATTGGTTCCCGTGTTAAAAGTACTTGCTTTTATGTTTATGCTGTTACAGTTTGAAATCAGAACTGCCTTGCATTCGTTATCGTCTTTAATTCTGCTGATGCTCGTATTATAAATACCGACTCCTGAACAATTTTCCAGTACAAGTCCTTTCCATACGTTAGAATTATTTAGTCCTTTCAAACTAACAGGACTTTCACTGTAGTAATCACCGCAGGTGAATGTTCCTCCGTTCATTTCAATTCCCGCATTTTCAGCAAATGAAATCACGGCTGACGGTGATATAGTAATATTATACCCGCCGTTATGAATAACACCATCACAGTTAATCGTACCGCTTATGGTTTCATCCGAGACTAGCGTACCGCCGCTTAGAATAACAGGTGATATTTTATACAGTTTTCCCTCACCGGGATTGTACCAGCCAAGGTCGAGCAATGCTCCTGCACGTTTATCGAATGTAACTACCGTATCTTTGTTGTCTAAATCAATGATATGCCAGTTGTTATAGGTAGCGAATACAGTTGAGTCTATGTCGAACTTTATTCTTACGTCTCTTCTTCCACCGCGCTTGTCTTCAGTTGTGCTATCTTTATAAGGTGAGCATCTTCTGTTGACAATCATAAAATACTTGTCTATATCACTCGAATTTGTTTTAAAAGTAGCCACCTGCAAATATCTTTCATTAATACAATCATAAGTTAAACCCGATGGCAGATTTACTCCCTGAATATCATTAACACATCCGGATGGTTCACCCGAACCGGGCTTATATGTTACTATATTCGAAAAATATGTTGAAGTCAAAAAAATGTTTCTTTCAGCTTCAAGTCTGTATATACAGTTCTTTGTTAATGTCGGATCAAAACTAATAATATAAGGTCCTCTTCTTTCAAGCATTGAATCTATTTGACATATTTTAAGGTATTTGTTTTGTCCGTATACACTTGACTCCCTTTTAGTAGGTGGTGTACCGTAATTCATAATACCCTTATTATATGTAGCCGAATCAAAAGTTTTATTTTCTCCTACGTAAACGAACCAAATCAATCCTTTAGAGTTATAAGTTAATGCCAGGTTTGTCTGAAGTTCAAATTCTTCGTTCGAAGGTTCTTTTAGCTTATGACCAGGAGCATACCACAAATGTGCTTGTGCACCATTTATTATTCTCATTCCATTTTTACTCAATTCGTACATCAGCTTCATAATGTATGAATAGTTTACGCCTGATAAATGTACCGGGTCATCTAAATGTTCCTGAAGCCAGGTATCGTACACACTCGGTGAAGTCGATTTGTAAGATAATACTCCTTTTGTTACACTATAATCTGAATCTGATAATGTAGGGGGATGATAAGATATTCTATGATTACCAACGCTGTCTTGTATTTTCCACCCTTCCAGTGCATAAGAACCCATAACAATTGTTCTTAGCCCGCATGTATCATACAAATATGTTTTTAACATGTTAGCATCAAAGAGATAGTTCCAGCAATCAGGAACGTGTGCCTTGAATAAGTCATAATTTAGCCATACAACTAATTCTGTCTTGCCGCCTGAATTAGTAGTTATTTGCCTGTTCAATTCTTTTATTGCAGGAAAATGGCTCATCTGACATTCTTCGAAATATATGTAATTTGGTTTTGGGTTTGCGGGGTCAAAGTTTTGGCTTGCCCAGCCGGATTCAGCATCGACTTTTTCAATCCATCTATTTTCTTTTAATGTTAAATACTGATGTGCAGGTCTGTTTTCTAATCTCACTCTGTCAATCCACATATCACATATCCCCGTCCAGTAGATTTTTATGTCAGTATAATTATGTTCCTTATCCCAGTCAAAAGGATTTCCCCCTGGATGTATGAAATGATGCCTGATTTCGGTAGTGTCGATTTCAAGTTTGGTTTGAGTGCCTATAAAATTATATGTTTCTTTATAACTTCCATCATAAAGACCAGTATTTATATCTTTAAAATTTTTCACTCTTATTGGAATGGTTTTAGCTATACTATCATTATAGCCATAAAGAGCAATATTGCAAACTATATCTGCATCGTGACTTACGTCTGAGGCATAAGCGGTATCAATCCTGATTCTTGGCATAATATACCATTCGTATGCATCATCTCTCATCCACTGATTAGTTTGAATGAAAGTTAATTCTCTGTTTGCTCTTAAACCTGAATTAATCAATACATCGTTTTCAAGAGGTTGAGTATTACCGCCATTATCAATTTTATGGCAATACTTAACTTTAGTATTATTCCCATACTGTGTATCGTAAACATCGCTTATTTGATAATTTGTGTTATTATTCACGATAACAGAATTTTTATAAGCATAAAACCAATATGGGTCTGCATTATAATTTGCCGCAATTTGCTCGCACTGATAATCAATTCTCTGCCCGCTTACAAGGTATTGAATTATTGGTCTGTCGGATAATGTACGCATTCCTTGATTAAAATTATTATTTATTCTGGCACTTACAAAAGGGCCATAGCTACTTGTGTTAGCATTATAATAATCACTATCAATTCCTGGCCAACCCCATCCGGTAGGGGCATTATAATGATGCCAAGTATTAAATTTCATTTCTTTTTGATATCCATAATATAAATCTGTTCCATTGTGAAAGGCACCTATTGTGAATTGACTGTCGGGAACGGAGTTTGTGGAAGTCATCGAAAATCCATTTTCATTTGCACTTGGGCTTTTAAATTGTGATGCCAAAAACAGTGCG
>CAIUQV010000393.1 GCA_903901375.1 uncultured Ignavibacteriota bacterium | reverse complement strand
CCGGAAGATTAAGAAATTACAGTATAATTGTTTCGATATTTTTAAAATTGTTGTTTACAAAACGACCCGATATTATTCATTTGCATCAGTTAGGAATAGAATTAATTCCTTTAATTTTGTACTCGAAATTATTTAAGGTAAAATTGATAATAACAAATCATATAACTTCATTTGAGGGAGAATACAGAAATAAGTATTATGAATATAAAGTGCCCTATGATATTATAACTAAATCCTTATTTATCCGAAAAAATAATTACTTAAAACATTATAAAAATGTTGTGTTTATAGGAACAAGTAAAGAGAGTATAGAAGAACTGAAATTAAAAGGATTTTCTTTCCGGAATTACGAATACATACCCAATGGTGTTCAAGCAATTGAAAAAGTTGAGAAGAGTTATATTGATAAAGTGAAAACAAATATAATATGGGTAGGCAGGTATGATGTTCAAAAAAACTTAACTCTTCTTCTTGAAGTTGCTTTAAAGCTTAAGGAATTAAATGTCAATTTTTCAATCAATGTTTACGGATTACTGGAGAAGAATTTAGATGATTACGATAGAAAGTTATATTCAGGAATATCTGATTACGTAAAACTAAATGGGTATTCAGAAAATTTGAATGAAGAAATCAGGAAATCAGATATTGGATTGTTCACTTCATTATTCGAAGCAATGTCTTTAGCGATGCTTGATATGCTAAATAACGGAGTTCCGGTCGTTTCAACTCCTGTTTCAGGCATGAGGGAGGTTTTAGAGGAATACAATTGCGGTATAGTCTGTAATTCATTTGATCCTGAAGAAATTGCTGCGGCTTTATTAAAGTTAATCCTAGACAGGGATGTGTATCTAATTAAATCTGCAAATGCAAGAAATGCCATTAAAAATAAATTCAATATTAAGGATAATATTGTAAAACATATTCAGTTATACAAAAAATTAATAAATTATTAGGGTAAAAGGGTATGTGTGGAATAGCGGGTATTGTGTCATTCAAAGATAAGATTGATGCAAAATATATAAATCAAATGACTGACATAATCAGCTATAGAGGACCTGACGATGAAGGGGCAATCATAGTTGATGAAAATAGAAAAGTCATAAGTTTTAAAAGAAGCAATGAGTTAAATATAGAAAATAAAAATGGCAAAATCCTGTTCGGTCACAGAAGATTGTCAATTTTAGATTTGACATCTGCGGGCCACCAACCTATGGGGTTTGCGGATAATACATTATGGATAACTTATAACGGTGAAATATATAATTATCTGGAATTAAGGGATGAATTACGACAGTATGGTTACAGGTTTCAAACAAATACTGATACGGAAGTAATAATGGCGTCATATCATAAATGGGGTGAAAATTGTTTGTATAAGTTCAACGGGATGTGGTCTTTTGCCATTTATAACGCAAATGAAGATAAGATTTTTTGTGCAGTAGATCACTCAGGTATAAAACCATTTTTTTATTCTAGTAATGACAATAATACTTTCTGTTTTTCTTCTGAAATAAAGCAGCTATACAGTTTAAACTGGATTGGAAAAACTTTTAATGACAATATTGTAAGTGTATTTGGTTATCCGAAATTTAATGATAACAGTAATACAATTTTTTCAGGAATTCACAAACTTGAAGCGGGGGAAAAAATAACAGTTTCGGGGATTTGCTCAGGAAATAAAAAAGTAGTAAAAGAAAAGTGGTATGAATTTAATACAATACCAAGTAGTAATATTTCTGAAGACGATGCCGCATTAAGATTAAGTGAATTGTTTTATGATAGCATAAGATTAAGGTTAAGAAGCGATGTACCAGTGGGCACTGCACTTTCAGGAGGTGTTGATTCATCATTGATAGTTCTTTTAATGGATAAGATTCTAAAAGAAACAAATGCACCATCAATTCAAAAAACATTTACATCAGGGTCAGAAGATTCAAGAATAAATGAAATCCCTTATGCGCGCGAAGTAATAAAGTTAACTAATTCAGAAGGTCACTTTATAATACCCGATTCGAATGGATTTATTGATGAACTTGAAAGAATGTATTATCATATAGAGATACCATATATTTCATCAACTTGTTATGCTTCGTGGTGTGTTTATAAACATGCAAAGGCAAACGGCATTATAGTAACACTGGATGGTCAGGGTGCAGACGAAACATTAGCAGGTTATGACATACATATGTATCCATTTTACCAGGTTGATTTTCTTATGCAAGGAAAATGGAAAAATATGATTAATAATTCGGCTAAGATTTCTGAATTGTATGGTTTGGGCAGATCAAAGCAAACATTATCTATGATAAAGCAAACGATAAAGAGTAATGAGTTAATAAATAATTATTATGAGAATTCCAGAATGAAAAAGGAATCGTTGTTTGATAATCGGTTAAAAACATTACTGCCCGATTTTAATATTCATACAGAAAGCAAAAACGGGAAATTTAGTAATACAAATGTTTTTGCTAAAAAATTGTCTGACTATTTTTATAAATTATCTTTACCGGTGTTGTTGCATACGGTTGACAGAACATCAATGGCTCATTCGGTTGAGGCAAGACTTCCTTTCCTTGATAACAGATTACTTGATTTTATTTATTCATTACCTCACGATTATAAGATTAAAAATGGAATAACTAAATATATTCTTAAAAAAGCATACAAGGATATATTACCTGAACAGATTGTAAACAGGTACAAACTTGGATTTAATACTGCAGAAGAGATATGGTTTAAACAAAAGAAAGCGGAAATCTGCAATTATGTAAATGAACGATTGAATAAAATTGAAGGATTACTAAATGTTAAGATGATTAAAGAAATCTTTAGTAATAAAGCCTGGGATTTATACTCACAGAAATTGAAATGGGATATTCTTTCAATTATTACTGTTTCCAGTATTTTT
>CAIUQV010000392.1 GCA_903901375.1 uncultured Ignavibacteriota bacterium | reverse complement strand
CACCCCGACATACGGGCCGGGTGACATCGATCACGGTTGAAAAGATAGAATATTTCTTTAAACTTTGATTCGTCTGCGTAGTCTGTGTATAAGTACGATTTATGGTTTGGGTTATCGAGTACGCTGTTAATGTTTGGTTTATAACGGCAGTCGAGAATGTGGAACTCTTCGAAGTCTGTGAGTACTGCAACGGGAGTGTTTGCGTTCCAGCCGTAGCGTATGGTCTGGAAATAGTCGTCTGCGTTTTTGAGGTTACGGCTTGGCTTTTTTGCTTCGGCGAAGAACTTCGGCTGACGGAATTCGGGAGCGATGTAGAATGCATAGTCGGCGCGTTTCTGTGCTTTGCCGACGCTGACGCCTTTTTCGACTTTTACTTCCTGTTCGTATGGGTTCTTTTGAGTGCGATGGTAAACATCCCATCCGAGGGCTTCGAAGAATTTATCTATGAAGTCGCGGCGGACTTCTGCTTCCTGATACTGAGAGGAAAGATACCGGTTTTCATTTTCTTTAAAATCTTTTACGAGTTCACAAACTGTATTAAAAGCATTTTCAAAGTCTGGCATAGATGTTTTTTATTTTTAATAAAATAGTAAATTTGATTTATATAAGTTATGGAAAAGATTAAACACCAGAGAAAGGTTTAACCGCAAAGAGAAAATCGGGTATAGGAGAGTTACTTTTAAAGCACTAAAACACAAATAGAGATTTAACCGCAAAGGTCACAAAGAACGCAAAGGAAAAATCAGTATCGAAGAATTACCACTAAAACACCAAAACACCAAAGGAAAGATTTAAGAGAAAAGGGAAAATCAGGTATAGAAGAGTTACCACTAAAACACAAAAGCACCAAAAGAGCAGAGCAAGAGAATGGAAAAGTATTTTTAAAAGAAGAGAACTGAATCCAGTGTTAGGGATTCAATTCTCTTAAATTACAATTATCTAACTCTTCTTCTCTTCAAACCACCCGTACATCGTTGGTATCAGCATCAGTGTCAGAAAAGTCGACGTAAATAATCCGCCTATCACTACCACTGCAAGCGGCCGCTGTATTTCTGAACCGGGACCGGTTGCGTACAACATGGGTATCAGACTGAATATCGCTATGGATGCTGTCATCAGCACAGGCCGCAATCTCGCTTTACTTCCTTCTATAACCGCTTCCCTCAGTTCCATTCCCTCCTGACGCAGCTGCGATATGTACGATACTATCACTACTCCGTTTAATACTGCAACACCGAACAATACTATAAATCCTACAGACGCAGGTACCGATAAATACAATCCCGATATGTATAAAGCAAATACTCCGCCTATCAATGCAAACGGCAAGTTCAGTATTACTAACATTGCTAACTTTATCGATTTAAACGTGAAAAATAACAGCGTTAGTATTATAAGTATTGATACCGGCAGGATTATCATCAGCTTTGCCATTGCCCTCTGCTGATTCTCAAACTGTCCTCCCCACGTTGTGTAATATCCCGCAGGAAGGTTTATCTTCTTCTTTATCTTTTCCTTCGCCTCCGATACGAATGACCCGATGTCCCTGTCTTTCACGTTCAGCTCTATACCTATTCGCCGCTGCCCGTCCTGCCTGCTTATCTGCACGGGTCCCTGCGAGACTTTTATGTTCGATAGCTGGCTTAATGGCACGTTGTATCCATTCGGCGACGGTACCAGTATGTTACCCACCTGTTCCGCTGAATTTCTGTACTCCTCCGGAAATCTTACAACCACATCAAAAGATTTGTTCTCTTCGTAAAGCTGTGTCGGAGGCATTCCGCCTACTGCTATCTCCACTAATTTCAGTACATCGCTCACGTTCAGTCCGTATCTCGAAATCTTTTCCCTGTCAACGTTTATAGAAAGGTACGGCTGTCCTGCTACGCGTTCCGTCACGATGTCAGTCGCACCGCGTATCCCCGATACTACTCTTGATATTTCGTCTGCCTTCTCCTTGAGCACATCCATATCCTCTCCGAAAAGTTTTATTATCAGCTGTGCCTTGGTTCCTGCCACAAGCTCGTCTATCCTGCACTGTATAGGCTGACTGAAACTGAAAACTATCCCCGGTATCGCTGACAAACTGTCACGCATCATATTTATCATTTCTTCGTTATCCTTCGTAGTCTTCCATTCTTCCCGCGGTATGAATATTCCCGTAAAGCCCGTCTTATCTATACCCCTTGCCTCAACAGATATTCCCGTCTGCCCCGTCTTTGATATTGCCGTCTTCAGCTCGGGAAATTTTTTCACTGTCTGAGCTATCTGCCTGTTTATTTCAAGCGACTTCTCCAGCGATACTTCGGGCAGAAGCTGTACGTCCATATCGAATGCCCCCTCATCCATAACGGGTATAAATTCCGTTCCGAGTCTCGGTATTAAAAATACCGTTACCGCAAACATTAGTATCGCAATGCTCAGCACCGCATACTTCCTTTTTAATGACCACTCAAGCTGCGGCAGGTATATCTTTGCCGCATACTTCATTATTATGCTTTCTTTCTCTTTTCCCGATTTTAAAATTACTGAAGAAAGCGATGGAATCACGAATATCGAAAGCAGCAATGACGACAGCAGAGCTATTGCCACTGTCAGCGCAAGCGGCGTGAACATCTTCCCCTCAAGCCCTTCGAGCGAAAGTATCGGAAGAAATGTCACTGCTATTATCAGTTCTCCGAGTATGCTCGGCTTCCTCACTTCTATCACAGACTTCAGTACAGTCAGAATTTTATTTCCGCCCTCTTTCTCCTCGCTGAGATGCCTCTGCACATTCTCCACCTGTATGATTGTAGCATCTATTATCATTCCAATTGATATTGCAAGCCCACCAAGAGACATAAGGTTTGCGTCAAGCCCCGTTAATTTCATCACTGTAAACGTCAGGAATATGGACGATGCAAGTGCCGCTATCACTATCAACGCTCCCCGGAAATTCCTGAGCAGCAGGTAAAGTATTATTATCACAAATATCACTCCCTCTATCAGTGCCTTCGTAACCGTCTTTATACTGCTGTTCACTATGTCGCTCCTGTCGTAATACGGTACTATCTTCACACCTTTCGGTAATATACTGCCGTTGTTTATTTCATCCACTTTTTCCTTCACTCTTTTTACAACTTCCCTTCCGTTCTCTCCCTTCAGCATCATAACTATTCCGCCTACAGTCTCATCTTTTCCGTTTATCACAGAGGCTCCCTGCCGCACTGCCTCGCCAGTCTTCACTTCAGCCACATCCCTTATAAATACAGGCGTTCCGTTCACTGCTTTCAGAGTTATGTTTCGCAAATCGTCCTCTGTCTTCAGCAGACCTACTCCCCTAACGATGTACTGTGTAGAATTCTTGTCAAGTATGTTTCCGCCCGCATTCCTGTTGTTCTTCTGTATCGAAATAAAAACGTCGTCAACCGTCAGATTATACTTTATCAGCTTTGCAGGCTCAATCAGCACCTGATACTGCTTGAAGTATCCGCCGAATGAATTTATTTCGTTCACTCCCTGCACACCCTTCAGTATTGGCGTTACAACCCACTCTTCCACAGTCCTCAGGTTCGTAAGGTACTGAAGTTTCTCTTTTTCATCCGATGGCATATTGCCCTCAAGCGTGAACTGGTATATCTCTCCCATTGCAGTAGCCACAGGACCCAGTTCGAGCTGAACTCCTTCGGGTAGTTTCTCCTTTGCTTCCTGTATCCGCTGAAACACAAGGTTCCTCGCAAAGTATATATCCACGTTATCCTTGAATACAAGCGTTATCACTGATAAACCGAACTTCGTTACTGAACGCATCTGCACAAGGTCCGGCACTCCACGAAGTGAGTTCTCTATCGGAAACGTCACAAACCTTTCTATCTCCAGCGCCGATAGTCCCGGTGCCTTTCCTATTACTTCCACCTGCACGTTCGTTACGTCAGGAAATGCGTCTATAGGAAGTTTTGTATAAACGTATATGCCCAGTCCGATTATCAGCAGACAAAACACAATCACATAATTCCTGAACTCAAGCGTACGGGAAATGATTTTCTCAAGCATATTAATCTCCTTCCCCGAATGATTCTTTCAGCATCTCCGATTTCAGTTCAAACACTCCGTTCGTTACTATCTTATCGCCTGCCTTCAGACCCGATACTATCTCAGCCCTTTCTTCAATCTCAATGCCCGTCTTCACTTCCGTCTTTCTGAAAGTACTGTCATTCTCCTGCACGAAGACAAAACTCTGCTCACCGTCTTTAAACACTGCTGATGACGGCACGAACAATCCCTTCCTGTTTTCTGCAAGCTTCACTATTAAATCACCAAACATCTGCGGAATAAGTCTGCTTCTTGGATTGTTTATCTTTGCTCTTATCTTAATCGTCCTCGTCTTCTCGTCAATCAGTTGCCCCTTGTATGTTATATCGCAAAGGAATGTCTCGTCAGGCACGGAAGGCGTTCTGAACTCGCAAGATTTTGTGCTGCCTATCCTGTTGAAATCACTCTCGTACATCTGCCCGTCCACAAGCAGTGACCTTGTGTTCAGTATTTTAAATGCTATTGATGAAGATTCCACGTACTGACCAACAACCACATTCCGCTCTACAATCACACCGCTTATCGGTGACTTTATAGCAAGTTCACCTGCTGAGTGCATATCGTTCTTATCGTTGATAATGTCTTCGTCTTTCAGCCCTATAGAATGTATCTTCTTATCCATCGCATTAAACTCAGCGAGTGCCATCTCATACTCTGCCTTTGTCGCTATCAGGTTCTTCTGCGAACCCGCATCGAGCTCTGCAAGTTTTTTCTGCCTTGAAAACTCCTGCTCTGTAAAGCTAAGCGTAGTCTTCGATTTCAGGAAGTCTGCCTTAAGCACTCCAATCTCAAGCCCTTCTATCAACATCAATGTCTGTCCCGCACCCACGTTCGTACCGACGCTTGCAAACACTTTCTTCACCCTTCCCGAAACCACAGGTCCCACCTGAGCTTCGTTGTTCTGGTCTGTAACTATTACCGCGGGTATCTTTAAATATCCGCTGAACTGTTCTTCTTTCAGAACTGATGTTTCAAGGTTTATCTTCTCCTGAGATTCAGGCGAAACCATCACTGTTTCTTTCTTTTCTTCTTTATTTCCTTCTTCAGTTTTCTTCTCTTCGTGACTTTCATTCTGCACCTTTCCGCATCCTGCGAGTATTGCAGATATAAGTAATAATATTATTAAGTTCTTCATTGTCTTATTTCGTTTAAAATAGTTTTCTGCCGATTGACTTCTCAAGCTCAATCAGGTTTATGTTGTAATCTTTCAGTGCTGACACGTAGCTTTCCTTCGTGCTTATCAGCGTTTGCTTTGCCTGTAAAAACTCAAGGTATGTTATATCGCCTATTCGGTAACTTGCATTCGCAACCCTGAATATCTCTTCCGATTCGGGTATCAGTGTATTGCTGAAAAGCAGTATCTGCTTCTCGCTGTTCTTCAGGTTGATGTATGCCTTCCTTGCAGTGCTCATCACGTTCAGGTATGTTTCGTCATATTCGTTCTCGGATATTTTAATCTCTGCATTCGCTTCTTTCACCTTCCCGCGCTGGTCTAAAAGAAACCAGAGCGGCACTGAGATTCCAAGGTTTATTCCGTAGTAATCATTCACTCCGTTTATTGCCTGCGTCTTATACCCGACAGTAAAATCCGGCAGGTATGAACTTACTGCCAGCTTCCTGCCAATCTGCGAGCCCGTCTTTTTCAATTCCGAAAGATAAAGCACGGGGTTTGTCTTAAGCGTCTTTTCCATCACGGTCTCCAGACTTCCGCTGTAAGGTACATACATCAGCGAGTCGCTTAGTACCGGTTCGTAATTTCCAACTGCATTCTTAATTCCCATCTCATAAAGCAATTCTGTTACTGCAATCCTGTTCTGGTTCTTTTGCACTTCAATATTGTTCAGTGCCTGTGCGTACTGGACTTCCGCAGTCAGCTTTTCAAGATGCGTTGCTTCACCGACGTTATAGCGTATTGTTGATTTATTCCTGAACTCTTCTGCAACCGACAGGTTCTCTTCTGCAATCTTCATCAGGTACTGCCTTGCAAGAAGCGATACGTATGCCTTCCTTACTTCACTGAGTATATTCAGACCTTCTACATCATTCTCAGCCCTGATAATATCTATCGCACTGCTCAGTTGTTCCCCTTTGTACACCGTCTTCAGAGGAAATTCAATTCCCTGATTAATCTCAAGACTTCTTTCTTCATAACTGTTAATCCCTTTACCGTTCGGTACGAAATCGTAAGTAAGGGATATTTCAGGCATCTGAGGCGATACTCCAGAAAGTAACTTCCCTTCTGCGGACGTTATTCTGTTCAGACCTTTCTTCAGCGTCTGGTTATTTTCCTTCGTAATACGTTCAGCATCGGATACACTCATCCTTTGAGGAAGGTTATCCTGAGCCATGATACTTTTAAATGCTATCATAAAAAGTATCAAACATAAAATATGTTTCATAATGTTTTATTGATTATTAAATGTGTATGCTGCTCTTTAGATAAGAGCCGTAAGAGAGATGTGTATTGCCTAAATCAGGAATGTACTGTGGAGAATGCGGATGTCAACATCCGTAACCGGTTTATTGGAATTAAATATATGAATTGCATTAAAATCTCTGGAGAGTTCAGATGGAATCTGCATTAATACAACCTGAACATCGAAAGTGTTTACCTTAAACTTCTCAACATTTGGATTTTCCGGCTTTGCACTTTCAACTATGTCACAGAAATCGTGTGAACTGTGAATATGGTGTTCAGGCGAAAACAGGTCAAGTTCAGAATGCAGGAATAAAAACCCTATTGCAAAAAGAATCAGAACGCTTAATATGTTGAAGTACTTTCTCATTTATTCTACAAAGATAACTACATTCTGCCTTTATTGAAAGTTATTTAAGACGTGCAGTAAAAAACCCGCAGGGGTTTCTCCTTCCGCCCACGGGTTAATGTTTTCATAGCTCCGAAAACCTGTTTAGTTGTAAATCTCTATAACAGAAATAATAAGTGTAAATCCGTTTCATCGGCTCTTATCCACGTTCTATTTCGTTTACTATAAATCCGCACCATCTTCACCTATCCGCCTCATTCCCTCTTTCTTATATAACACCTCTACAACGGATACGATTTCCCTTTAAAAACAGTCTCTGTAACTTTTATATCTTTTATTGTTATCGGTTTCACCTTCATAGGATTTTCTGCAAGAATCGTAAAGTTTGCAGTCTTCCCTGACTGTATCGAACCTATCACTTTTTCCAGATTAAGCGTTCTTGCTGCAATGATTGTAATTGCCTTCAACGCTGAATACGTATCTATTCTCTGTTCCTGAGAAAATCTGCTGTTCTCAGATGTCACTCTGTTCACTGCAGTCCACACGAGTGTCAAAGGTTCAAGCGGTGCCATAGAAAAATCCGAATGGAAAGAAACGGGTACGTTATAATTCAACAGCGACTTAATCCTCACAAGTGATTCACCCCTCTCTTTGCCAAGCCCAAACTCACTATACTTATCTGCGAGTGCCCATAGATAATATGGATTCACTGATGCCTCTATTCCGAGTTCTGCAATCTCCTTTGCCTGTTCATCTGAAAAATATCCCATATGATGAAGAGTGAAACGGTGATCTTTCCTCGGGAATGCCTGCTGGTCCAGCCTGTTATAATCCATCACCTGCTTTATACCAAGGTCTCCGTTTGCGTGTATATGTAT
>CAIUQV010000391.1 GCA_903901375.1 uncultured Ignavibacteriota bacterium | reverse complement strand
GAAGATGCTGAATTTGAATATATTGATTATGGTTTTAGTATACTAAGAAAAGATGCTTTTGCGCCATATCTGACTGTAGATAAATTTGATTTGAAAGATGTATTTAAAGATTTAATATCTAAAAATGAAATGTTCGGATATGAAGTACACAGCAGGTTTTACGAAATTGGCTCGTTTAAAGGTATTGAAGAAACTAAAGAATACTTACTAAAAAATAAACTTTAAAAGAATATTGGAAGAATATATTAATAGTTATTTCGATGAAGTGAAAGAAGTAGTTGCTAAACTTGATAAAATTGCAATAATGAATATTACACAGGATTTAGTAAAGATTAAGAATGATGGCGGCAGGCTTTTTATTCTTGGAGTTGGCGGCAGTGCTGCAAACGCATCGCATACTGTAAATGACTTCAGGAAAATATGTGGAATCGAAACTTATACTCCAACGGATAACGTATCAGAACTGACTGCCAGAGTTAACGATGAAGGATGGGAAACTGTCTTTGTTAAATGGTTAACTACTAGCAAATTAAATGAAAAAGACGGTATTATGATTTTATCAGTTGGAGGTGGAAATGCTGAGAAGAATATAAGCGTGAACTTAATCAACGCAATTGACCTTGCAAAAAGCAGAGGTTCAAGAATTATGGGTATTGTTGGTAAAGATGGCGGTTACACTGCAAAGAACTCTACAAGTTGTATAATCATACCTGTTGTTAACAATAATACCATTACCCCACATTCTGAATCATTTCAGTCTGTTGTTCTGCATTGCATAGCAACTCATCCTGATTTGAAAGTGAATGAAATGAAATGG
Source organism: uncultured Ignavibacteriota bacterium (assembly GCA_903901375.1). Classification (GTDB taxonomy): domain Bacteria; phylum Bacteroidota; class Ignavibacteria; order Tepidaquicellales; family Tepidaquicellaceae; genus CAIKZJ01. The sequence goes on along the minus strand of CAIUQV010000391.1, from coordinate 3,794 downwards.
GAATCAACTAAATAAGGAATAAAAATGAAATTTACTGACCTTAAAATAAAGATTTTTGCTGACGGTGCAGATGTTAATGAGATGGAAAAAGCATCGCTTGCAGGAATAGTAAAAGGATTCACTACTAATCCTACTCTTATGAAGAAGAGTGGTATTACAGATTATGAGAAATTTGCTAAGGAAGCAATTGCCAAGGTTAATAATATGCCGATTTCGTTTGAAGTGTTTTCCGATGATTTCGAGACGATGGAGAAAGAAGCAATTAAGATTGCTGGTTGGGGTGATAATGTCTACGTAAAAATTCCTGTTACAAATACTAAGCGTGAATCATCAGTTAATCTTATCAGGGATTTAGATTCAAAAAATATAAAGTTAAATGTTACAGCTATACTTACTCTGAAACAAGTTGAAGAAGTATGCGGAGCTTTTAAAAATACATCAAAATCAATTATATCGGTCTTTGCAGGTAGAATAGCCGATACAGGTTATGACCCAATTCCTCTGATGAAAGAGGCTAAACGAATTTTATCAACAAAAAATAATTTAGAACTATTGTGGGCTAGTTCAAGAGAGGTTCTGAATATATTGCAGGCAGAGCAATGCGGTTGTGAGATAATTACGGTTACAAATGATTTGCTGAAGAAACTTAATATGATAGGTATGGATTTAGGTGAATTATCATTAGATACGGTTAAAATGTTTTATAACGATGCCACTTCAGCTGGTTATAAAATACTATAATAATATTAATAGAATATTTTGTCTTCCAAAAAAGAACTGTTTCTGCTATTATTATCGGACATTATTTTTGTTAACCTTTCGTGGTCAATATACTACTATATAAGAATTGAAAGTGGATGGATACATTTTACAAATCCTCCTTCCTTTATTGCCCCTATGATTCTTGTTTTTTCTTACTGGCTAATTTTCTTTTATTTCTTTGGTTTGTACAAACATTGGTTTGTAAGGTCTAGGTTCGATGAGTTTACAACATTATTCAGGGCAATAAGCATTGGTTGTTTAATACTTTTCTTTGCAATATTTCTTGATGACTATTACAAAGAAGCTAAAATAGTTTCAAGATTCCTTATATTAATTTACTGGGGTTTAATGATTTTCTGGGTATCACTTGGAAGGGTGATAATAAGAGGTTTTCAGTTCAGAATGCTAAAAAAAGGTTACGGGCTTAGAAACACATTGATTATCGGTTCGGGACTAAAAGCCAGGGAAGTAAAAGAAATGATATTTTCGTACCCCAAACTTGGTTACAAATTCTCAGGGTTTGTCAGTATAAAAGAAGATGCTAATGGTGAAGATGAAATAGGATTGCTAAAAGATTTACAGGATATTGTCGCGAAAAATAGTATTGATGAAGTAATTATAGCCTCAGACCATAAATATGAGGAATTGATAATCTCGACTTTAAATGTTTGTTCAGGCTTAAATGTCTGTGTAAAGATCGTTCCGGAAGTTTATGAAATTGTAAGCGGCATGGTGAAGTCTGAGCAGGTTCATGGAATTCCTCTTGTTGAAGTAAAGACAGATCTGATGCCATTCACATCAACTATAATGAAAAGAATTTACGACATAATAATATCAGTATCCTTTCTTTTTGTATTATCGCCATTATTAATTTTGATAGCCCTATTAAACCTTATATTGTTTAAGAAGGTCTTTGTTGTTGAGGAAAAGCTAGGAAGGGCATCAAAAAGTTTTAAGAATATAAAGTTTTATACTAACGATTCAGGACTGTCATTATTTTTATGTAAACTTTGGCTTGATAAAGTTCCACAGTTGATAAATGTCTTTTTAAATCAGATGAGTTTAGTCGGACCTGAACCTGAAAAAGTCGAAGTAGCAAAAAAATTAACTTCTGAAATTCCATATTATCTGAGAAGGATGAAGGTTAAGCCGGGAATAACAGGCTGGGCACAGATTAAACAGGGGTATTACGAAAAATCAGAATACTATGTAAAGAAACTGCAATACGATTTCTATTATCTAGAAAATATGAGCTTGATGTTAGACTTTAAAATTATTTTAAACACTATAATCTTAATTTTCAGTTTTAAACAAAAATAAATGAAGAAAGTATTAGTCATAATACCGACATACAATGAATCAGAGAATATTCTTAACATTATTCCTGAAGTATTGAGTAAATCTAGTACAAATTACCAATTTAATGTACTTGTCGTCGATGATAACTCTCCTGATGGTACGGCAAAAATGGTTGAGGATTTAAAGAATCCAAATGTTTTTATATTAAAACGGGAAAGAAAAATGGGATTAGGTACTGCATATATTGCTGGCTTTAAATATTCTATTGAGAATAAATTTGATTATGTATATGAAATGGATGCCGACTTTTCTCATGACCCGAAATATCTTCCGCAGTTTTTAGATGAGATGGAAAAAGGTTATGATCTTGTAGTAGGTTCAAGGTATATTAACGGTGTCTCAGTTGTAAACTGGCCGATAAGAAGACTTTTTCTTAGTTATTTTGCTAATATTTATACAAGAATTGTAACAGGAATGAAAGTACACGATACTACTGCTGGTTTTGCTTGCTATGATGTTTTGAAATTAGCTCAGATTGATTTAGATAAAGTTAAATCTAACGGTTACTCATTTCAGATTGAAATGAAATTCAAATACTACAAAAAGAAATTCAAAATCAAAGAGATTCCTATTCTCTTTATAGATAGAAGAGCTGGAAATTCCAAAATGTCAAAGAAAGTAGTTTACGAAGCCTTTTACATCGTATGGAAATTGAAACTTAAATCTATTTTTGGAACACTCTGAACAATCTTACTGATATATCGGTTGTAATTGTTAATTACAACGTCAGGGACTTAGTAGATAATTGTATCACTTCAGTTTATAAAGCTGGAAAGAATTTTAGTCTGGAAGTTTTATTCGTTGACAATCATTCTGTTGATAACAGTTTCGAACATATCACCAATAAATATCCTGATGTAAAAGGAATATTCAATAAAAAGAATATTGGATTCTCAAAAGCGAATAATATTGCTTTAAAGCAGGTAACGGGAAAATATGTTCTAATCCTGAATCCTGATACTATACTTGAAGAAGGTACCTTCGAAAAACTTATTGACTTTATTAAGACAAAAGAAAATGTCGGAACTGTAACCTCTAAATTGATTCTGGGGAATGGCAAACTTGATAGTGCATGCAGAAGAAGTTTTCCTACGTTAACAGCGGCTTTACCAAGAATGCTCGGCCTTTCTAAATTATTTCCAAAGTCAAAGTTATTCAGCAAGTATAACTTAACTTATCTTGATGAAAATGAAACGACTGAAGTTGACGCAATATGCGGAGCATTTATGTTTATGGAAAAGACAGTGCTGGATAAAGTAGGGTACTTTGATGAAGACTATTTTATGTATGGCGAAGATATTGATTTATGTTTCCGAATAAAGAAAGCTGGTTATAAAATATTTTATTATCCAAAGGTCACTACGATTCACTTAAAAGGAGAAAGTACAAGTAAGACAAAGTTTTCGTACGTTAGTAATTTTTACGGTGCTATGTCAATTTTTGTTAATAAAAATCTTAGCAGTGGTTCCAGGGTATTATCTTATATTTTACGTTTTGGGATATTTATGAGATCTTTAGCTTCATACTTGAAAAGAGGAATAAAGTTCGCATATCCGATAATAATCGATGCGGTTTTATTTTTCGCTTCATTTATTCTGTCAGTTTATTTAAGGTTTAATATACTACCAAATAAACCTTACCTTTTTATAATTTTGGTTTATGTTTTTGTCTGG
>CAIUQV010000390.1 GCA_903901375.1 uncultured Ignavibacteriota bacterium | reverse complement strand
GGGACTTGAACCCCCACGCCTACGCGGCGCCACCCCCTCAAGATGGTGTGTCTACCAGTTCCACCACTTCCGCATTCTTAATTATCTTACAAATATAATCATTTCAATATTTTTTATCAATTTATTTTCTTATACTTTTTGCCTTTTTACAAATCAGCATAAAAATTATTTTCAACTCTATGAAATCATCAAGTTTTATAATATTCATCTCGATTGTGCTTACCAGTTACGGACTCGGTAATTTTTATGTTTTCTACCACGGTATTAATGCTCTTAACAGTTACGGGTGGGTTAAGATAGTTTATACCTTTGTGTTTATTTTTCTTGCAGTCGCATATATCGTAGCCAGAATTATGCAGTCTTACCAGCATAACGGTATCAGTGACTTTTTTCTTCTAATTGGTTCATTCTGGATGGCTGCATTATTATACTTCTTTATAATTTGTATCGGACTCGATATTCTCAGGAGTTTTCATCATTTTATAAATATCTATCCGTCTTATATAACTTTCAACTATGAAAAGACTAAAATGTTGTTATTCTTCGCATGTATAATTATTGTGTCATCTCTTCTGGTATACGGCTTTATTAATGCAAAAAATCCGATACTTAATAAAATTGAGTTAACGTTTAACAAGGAAAATTCAAAATCAACTTCAATAAATGCAGTTGTTATTTCCGATATTCATCTCGGACCCCTTTCCTGCGGGAAATGGTTTGATAATGTCGTTGAAAGGATTAATGCTTTAAACCCTGACGTTATCTTGCTTGCAGGGGATGTCGTAGACGAAGATATAAAACCTGTAATAGAACGTAATCTTGGCGAACATCTTCTTAACCTAAAAGCAAAGTTTGGAGTATTTGCAATAACAGGCAACCACGAATACATTGGCGGAGTTGAACCTGCTGTAAAATACCTTCGTGATCACAATATTACGGTTCTCAGGGATACATCCGTCCTCGTAAACAATCAGTTTTATTTAATCGGAAGAGATGACAGAGATATTGACAGATTTTCAGGAAAGCAAAGAAAATCACTCGAAGAATTAATGAAAGAAGTTGATAATAGATATCCGGTTATTGTATTAAACCATCAGCCAACAAAATTAGATGAATTAGTCGGGAAAGGGATTGACCTTTCAATTTCTGGTCACACACATCACGGACAGTTCTTCCCGAACAACTTAATTACAAAAATGATTTATGAGGTCAGCCGTGGGCTGATTAATAAATCAGGAACCTGGGTATTTGTTTCTACAGGCCTTGGAACATGGGGGCCGCCGGTTAGAATAGGTAATCACCCGGAAATAGTAAATTTTATAATTAAGAACTAAAATCGGAATGTTTTTACACTTTAGTGCTTAAAGCGTCCTTACCTGGTCGTTACGAGGTGCTTAAAACGTGCTTCAGAGGTCGTTAAAAGGTCGTTGAGAGGTGCTTGACCAAATAAGAAAAAACAAATCGTTTTATCGACTAAATGTGATTTTTCTAATTTATGACTTAACAATTCACCGATACATCTTGCATACATATTCATCCCACGACTTTTGATTTAACTAATCAGTATATTATTTTGCAAATCCAGCCCACGACTTTAGATTTATTTAATCAGTGTACTATATTGCAAATCCAGCCCACGACTTTATCCGTGGGAAAAAACACTAAAACATCAAACTGTTTCAACGGTTTCCGAATCAATTCCATAAACCTTCAAAAACTTCTTCAATCTTTAGTTTTACAAACAGGAAGTTTGGATTTATATCTGGTTTGAAAATACAATTAATGACTGCGTAGTATTTCTCTTCCATTTTCATAAGAATGTACAACCCTGCCGACATAATCAGCAGGGTTGTATATGAATGGTTACTTGATTAATACCATCCGCTTAACGCTGACGTAATCACCGCTTTGAATCTTATAGAAGTAAACACCGCTCGATAAGTTTGCACCGTTGAAGTCAACAGTATAGTTACCAGCCTGCTTCACTTCATTCACAAGTGTTTGTATTTCCCTTCCCGTAATATCATAGATTTTCATTGATACAAGACCTGTTTTAGGTAATGCATATTTAATCTTAGTTGTCGGATTAAATGGATTTGGATAATTTTGCGAGAGATTGAATTCTTTTGGAGTATTTTCTACTTTATCTTGTTTTACTTGCTCTTTGTTTGTAGAAATAAGGATAATATCATCTAATTGATTTTGTGTTTTTTGTTCTTTTGTTAAGTTTTTAGAAGTCATCAGTACATTCACGGATTTCCTGATTAATAAATCATCCTTTTCCTTTTGTTCTATTGCTTTATTTTTAGATGTTATGTCATTTGAATTAAGAACAGAATTAACTTTTGCATTTTTCAGTTCGGTCTCTTTTAAATACTGTCTTTTTAGAGTTTTTAGTGTTGAGTCTTTTGCGATTGCACTTTCAAGTTTGTTTGTCAAATCAAATATGTATTTATCCTCACTTACATTTTCCTTTTCAGACCCGCCCATTCCATTAAATAAAGCCTCCACTTCTGTATAATCCCAGCTTGCCATTAGTCTTGCTATTGCGTCAGGATGATACATTGCAATAAACTGATAGCCTGTTAGCGCATCATTATAATTTCCCATATTTGTCTCACACATTAAAATCAGATTGTAAGCAATATCGTTAAATTCTTCATCATAGTTTTTGCTATTTATCTTTTCATTTAAGTAAGTTTTCAAATCACTGTAAAGATTATCCTTATAACTTTGACTGCTGCTTGTATCAAGACTTTCGTAGGTTGAGTATAAATCGTATAAAGCTCCGGCAAGATATGAACTTGTCGAATAACCGTCAATTAAAGATTTGAAATTCAGAATAGCTGTGGGATAATTAGAATTATATAAATATGTATATGCCTGATTATAAAGCTCTTCATCAGGCGCTACATAAACATTAGTCGGTTTTTGTGATTTATAAATAGTATCAAACAAACCGTTTCCTCTGTCTATTATTTGATGTATCGAAAGAGACAGTGTTTGGCAGCTTGCTAATTGCGAATATATTAAAGTAATATTTTGTGCCGGATCCTGATTATTGAGCAGATAGTAATCCGGTGCCTGAGTATTCCAATAATTGTTGTATGCGTCGTATGTTGTCCCGTTAACATCAAGACCACCATTTAAATGCAGTTTACCAGAACCATGCGATTGGAAACAATTATACCCGTTGTTTATATTTAGGGTTTGACCCGCACCCATCATAATATTATCAGAGCTCGAACTGTAGAAAATATTATTTCCTCCTGTTAGAATTATTTCATTTGTGGTTAATTCAGGAGCAATTCCAATTATTGTGCTTGCAGTAGCGTTTATATTGTTAAAAATTGCGCCAAAAGTATTGTTTGTAAGGCTTAGTGATGACTGTGTTATTGTTAAGTCGCTCTTTGTATTAACAGAAGAAAAAGGGCAGTTTTTAATTTCGCCAATTGCTTTTCTTGTAGCAATACCGTATTCAGCAATTGAGCTTTCTGTGGTATTAAAAAAGTTATTATATATAAAGTAAGGTTTTAATGATGAAGCATAGGACATCAGCACCATTCCTATTTTTCCTGAATTAAAATGATTTCCGTATATCAGTATTTTATAATAATCATTAATGCTTGAATTTGCTGTTGTTGAATTAGTAAATTTCATGCACAGTCCTACCGATAAATTTCCTTGCTGCATATTAAAAATATTGTTCCCCACATCAACATAATTCATATCCTGAGTGTATATTCCATAAGTGTAAGACCCTGTTTGTGCACCTGGAATTGTAAATATATTATCAGAGATATTTGAACTTAGTATTTCATTAGATGGGTCACACAGAAACTTTAATGAAGTCGAAGCATTGTAGAAGTTGCAATATCTGATATTATTATTTCCCGAATAATCAAATTCTATGCCTTGCCACGTTGCGCCGTTTATTCCTGTAAACGTAGCACCATTTGCATCAAGATAGGCACCGTTACGTATTATTATTTTAGCGTTTGTTCCTAAATTAACATTGACATTGGAATTTACTTTCAGCGTTGCATAATTTCCGTCAACAATCAGTTGTGCATTATCCTGAATATTTAAAGTTGAACCAGACTTGAATTCCAGCAAATCACTTTGATCAATATATAATTGAGAGTTTGGTGCGATTGTTGTGCTACTTCCATTTTCTGCAATTATTTTAGCTCCATTACTGTGACTTATTGTTGAGGTTGAGGTATTGACATATTCTGTTCCAGTTAATAGGGTATTGTAAGTAATGTTTCCAGTAATCGGTCTTATTCTTCTACTTCCAACACATTTTCCTTGACTTATACCTGTACTAAACGTTATATAATTGCCATGAATTGAATTAGATAAAGATCCTCCTACATAATATCCTAATGAATAATGATTAGAAATGATTGGATATTCACTTTCCCACGAAGCATTTGAAAGATTATATTCTTTATTTGTTGCAATAAAAGTTGGAAATTGGAGATAAGATGAAGAAAAAATTAATTTGTTTGTAAATTGGTCATAAATCATTGGTGGAGATTTATATGTATTCCTGTCATCAATTCTTACTATTCCTAAATCCTGCCACTCGTTAGCATTTATATTTTTTGCTTTTGTTTTTGTATCTAATATTAATGAAATTCCTTCTTGATATAATAAATGTGCTGTTACATATAATACATCTCCGGCATTTGTAATATCAGCCCTTGTTTCTCTTTCTTGCAAATAATTTGATCCACCCCAATTGTTTATTAAAATTGGAGTCTCTAGTATCAATTCATTTATGTTGTTTTTGTACATATCTCTACTCATAAACAAATCTTCATTGGTAACAAATCTTCCGTATACAGCGTGCAATTTCTGACTAGAAGCTGTTAACTTTGGAGATTTTCCAGTGATTCCAGTAGGTATTTCACACAGATCTATAGGTTTATGAAAAGAATATTCATTAGTAATTGCGTCATATTCTAATAACCCTATAGCTCCTTTTTCATAGTTTGGATAATCATTATATCCTGCTTGATCCCAGCATATATATATTTTATTAATTAAGTCTGCGGAACTCATATTTTTCTTATAATTTGATGTTCCAAAAGTATACCTCGAATCATTAAAAACATCTACTTTCGTAAATCCAGTAGAAACACCATTGCTTTTCTTAAAAATTACAATTCCGCTCTGGGTAATAGCGGCAATCACAACATTTCCTTTACTGCTTATAATTTCGACTCCATAATATGTATATTCTGAGTTTTCAAATTGCTCAAGTATCTGTCCGTTGTTGTCCAATAAATAATATACAAGATGATTGTTTGAATTATTTAATCCCACAAAATGTAATCCATAGTTATCGCTCGAAATATCATATATAAAAGTTTGATCATTAGTATTGTATGTATTGAGAGTAAAATTATATTCCTGACTCGTTCCCCATATGTCATATTGTGAGAATATTTCGGTTGACAACAGAAGGAATAGTATAAGTAAATTTAAAACAACTATGCATTTTTTAAGTGTATTCATTTTAATATATTTAATTTTAATTAAAAACAATTAAAAAGAGAGCTTCTAAAACTAATATAGTTTTATTCTTTGATATCGTCTTGGCTGGACATATTTATAAAGATAAACGGAGCTCTCGTTTATTAAGCCTTAATATTACATCTAATCTTAATGTTATTAAGGACCTCTAATCATTTATTTTATTTATTATTTAAAATTATTTTAGAACCACCATTCTTATTGTTTGCTTAAATATACCTGATTGTAGTACACATAAATATATTCCGGAAGATATTAATGAGCCATCAAATAGTATTTCAAATGTTCCCGCATTCAATTTTCTGTTAACAAGAGTTGATATTTCTCTTCCAAGAATATCATATATTTTTAATGTCACAATTTGATGTTCTTTTCCATTTAAGACAGGTATGCTAAATTTTATCTTTGTTACCGGGTTAAATGGATTCGGATAGTTCTGATGTAAGCAAAAACTTTTAGGAATCTCTGTAGTGATTGAATTTATACCAACAACCCCTCCTGTATTATTTGTTTTATAGATTTTCCCGAAGTTACCTACAGTAAACCCAGTATTCTGATTACAAAAATACATATCAAGTAATCCTCCTGAAGAACCAATATTACTATAATTCCAGTTTAATCCCTGATTTGTCGTATAATAAATATTTCGATCGTAAGTTATTGCAAAACCAGTTTGACTATTTGCAAATCTGATTTTTTCCCATGTTTGTGGATTATTATAAACACTTATCCAGTTATTTCCTGCATTCGTCGTCTTATAAATCCCTTGTGAGTAACTTGTTGCCAGCGCAATATTTCTGTCAATAATATGCACAGATGAAACTCTGCCTAAATCATATCCCTGCCATGATTCACCGCCATCTGTCGTTTTCCATAAATTAGGTCTATAAAGATAATCTTCACATGCTATATAACCGTATAAACTATCGAAAAAGGTAATCTCAGTGTTTGATAATGTAACTATTCCTTTTAAATTAAAATGACTGCCGCCATCTGTACTTTTAAAAACATTTGTATACATTCTCTCTCCAATAGTTGTGTCATTTACTGCCCATCCCGTGTTATTACTAATAAAATAGAAGTTCCTGCATGAGTTAATATTAGTCTTGATAAGATTCCAGTTATCTCCTGAATTAGTAGTTTTAAAGAATAAAGTATCCGAATGATATTCATAAAACACTAACATATATCCATTACTTTCATTTACAAATTGAATTCTTCTTATAATTCTTGCATTCATATTACTTTGAAACGGATTTCCTAATAAATTAAATTTACTCCAGTTTTCACCCCCATTACTTGTCTTCATTAATGCGAGGTAATCTCCGCCTATGAATCCTGTATTAGAATTTGCAAAACTTACGGTGTTGAAATTTCCTGTTCTATCAAAAACTGATAAATCCTCCCAGTTTAAACCGTTATTGGTGGATTTAAAAATACTTCCCGCAAATGTTGCTTCAGCAAAAATTGCATCACCCTTTTTCGCAATTTGACTAAAATTTCTTAGCCTTAATATGTTCGTATATTGATATATTAAATTCCAATTATTGCCTGAATCAGTTGTCTTGTATATTCTGTTGGGTCCATCGGATACAGCGAACCATGTGGTGCTATTTTCAAAAATAATATCATTAAACTCAACATCGGTGATAAATTGCCACGAGTATCCTCCGTCTGTTGTTTTGTACGTGCCGTATGACAGGTCTTTTGATCTAATACCAAGATTATTATTTATAAACCAGATTCTCGTGGTAACGTGTGATGAATCCTGATAAATCTTATACCAGTTATTGCCATAGTTTGTTGTTTTGTAAAGATAGTCCCCATGTGATATATATCCTATACTATCATTTACAAAATTATACGATGAAAAATCATCAACAATGTATCCGGAAAAATCGAAAACTATACTCCAGTTTATTCCTGTATCAGTACTTTTAATAAGATAATATTTATCTGGATTGCTTTTGTGTAAATATCCATAGATTAAATTCTGTCTTATAAAAGAATATCTAAAGATTTGACCGTTCATATTCGTGTTTATTACTGACCAGTTCAATCCCCCATTAACTGATTTTAATGTTATTGATTTGCCTGCATATACTCCATTATTTACACTAATCCATAAAGTATCTGATGAAATAACCAAAGGGGAACAGAAATTCAATGAGTCAACATAAGGCATATCTATACACTTCCAGTCAAGTCCTCCATTCGTAGTCCTGTAAATCTCTTTATTCTCCACTACTTGCCAGCCAGTATTCTGGTCTTTGAATTTCATATCATAAACATTGCCTGAACTTCCGTTCTCCACGCTGTACCATTGAGCCATCGAATTAGAAGAGATTATCAATAGGCATATAAAAATTATATTTTTCACAATTATTCTAAAAATTAATTAAGCTTATTGCTTTAAAAGTAACGCTGCTAAACCTGAAATATTTTATTGTGGTATTGCATTTGATAAAAACTGACTTCGCATTTGAGTTTGTAATTATTAAAAGTATTGTTACTAATATAAGACATAAAATGCCGCAAAGCATTCAAGTTAAAACTTTCTATTCTGAGTCGCTGTTTTGTAGTTGAACTATTTCGTGATTTATAAGGTTGATTAACGGCATAGCAGTCCTTTAAATTATTGTGATAAATTGATGAAGAGAAGTCTGAACGCCTTTTAAAGTATATATAATTAGTATTAATCATTTCACTTTATCAAACTTTTACTAATTTTAAGGATATTTTATTTAACAAACAATACTAAAACCAATATATTTTTATTGCTTATTTCAAATTTCCCTTAATAATAATGGCAAAAATAATCCTAAAATATTTTCTTTCAGAATATTGTTTTCTTTGTATTAATAATATTTTTGAAGCTCTAATTTTCTTGTGATTCAGTATTTTAAACCCCGCAAAAGATTTTTTAGCCCTTTTGACATATTTGTTTACTTCTTTATTCCTCTTTTATAAATT
>CAIUQV010000389.1 GCA_903901375.1 uncultured Ignavibacteriota bacterium | reverse complement strand
ATATTTTGGCGGCGTGGATGTTATTAACGGTAAGCTCACTATTGGTAACGTAACAGAGTTTATTGTATATCTTGGCCAGCTTACATTTCCGATGATTGCATTCGGATGGGTAATAAACCTTGTTCAGAGAGCTTCGCCTTCTATGGACAGACTTATGAAAATAAGAAACACAAAACCAGATATTCAGGATAACGACTCTACAATTAACAATATAAGCAATATACTCGGAACGATAGAATTTAAAAATGTAAGTTTTAAATATCCGGACACTGATAATTATGTTTTAAAAGATATAAACCTTAAGATAGAGAAAGGCAGCAGTCTTGGGATTATTGGACATACAGGTTGTGGAAAATCAACTATGATAAACCTGATTCCGAGAATATACGATACTACAGACGGTGTTATTTTAATAGACGATAAAGACATCAAGGAAATCCCGCTCGAAATATTACGTACATCAGTAGGGGTGGTACCACAGGAATCGTTTTTGTTTTCAGATTCTATAGAAAACAATATAGGATATTCAGCAGATTCGATAGATGAAATTAACCTTGAGAAATCATCAAAGCTCGCGGGACTTTACAAGGACGTAAACTTGTTCCCTGACAAGTTTAAGACTGTAATCGGCGAGAGAGGTGTTACACTGTCAGGTGGGCAGAAACAGAGAACTTCAATCGCAAGAGCGATTTACAAAACTCCGAAGGTATTAATAATGGATGATTCGCTGTCTGCAGTAGACACAAATACTGAAGAGGAAATACTGCAGGGACTGAAAGAAGTGATGAATGACAGAACAACGATAATAATATCACACAGAATCTCAACACTGAAAAACCTTGATAAAATTATTGTGATTGAAGATGCCCAGATAAAGGAACAGGGCACACACGAAGAACTGCTTTCAAAGAACGGAATTTACTACAACATACACGTTAAACAATTGCTGGAGGAAGAAATTGAGGAGATGTAATATATTATGAGCGTAAGAAAAATAAACACGAAGAAAAGCGAAGAAGTACTGGGAAAACCGATTGACTCTGTCATTTTCAGGAGACTCTTGTCATACTTCAAGCCATACAAATGGTATATTGTACTTGCAATATCACTTACATTATTCACATCTGCACTTGCGGCAGTCAGACCAAGGCTTACACCAATTGCTATAGATGAAATGATAGGCAATAAGAACCTTCCGGGGCTTCAGATGATTGTACTAATCCTAATAGGAACGATAATACTTCAGGGAGCAATTCAGTACGGAATGACATATTTAACCAGCTGGATAGGACAGAAAATAATTTATGATTTAAGGAAGAAGATATATGAGCATACTATAAACCTTAACCTGCAGTTTTTTGACAAGAACCCAATCGGCAGGCTTGTAACAAGAGTAACGAACGATGTGGAAGTATTGTATGAGGTTTTTTCATCGGGTTTGGTTACTGCATTTGGTGATATACTTACTATAGTCTGGATATTGTATTTTATGTTTTCTCTGGACATAGAGCTAACACTCGTAACGCTGGCAGTATTACCTTTCCTGATTTATGCCACTTCAGTTTTCAGGAAGGCAGTCAGAAATTCATACAGAAAAATCAGAGTGCTTATTGCCTCCATTAACACGTACATTCAGGAACATACAACTGGCATAAGCGTTGTTCAATTATTCGGAAAAGAAAGAAGAACGGTTGAAGAGTTTGAAAAGATTAACCGTGAACATACAGAAGAAAACAAAAGAAGCATACTGTACTACGCTTTGTTTTTCCCCGTTGTAGAATTATTAGGGGCTGCTGCGGTGGGTACTATAATATGGTATGGCGGAGGTCAGGTAATACAGAAGGCAATTACTGTAGGTGTGATAATTTCATTCGTTCAGTACACGGAAATGTTCTTCAGACCGATACGCGACCTTGCGGAGAAATACAACATACTTCAGACTGCAATGGCATCGAGCGAAAGGATATTTGAACTGCTTGATACAAAGAATCCTGTACTTGATTCCGAAGCTCCAATGAAAGATACAAAAGTTAAGGGAAACATAGATTTCAAGAACGTATGGTTTGCTTACAATAACGATGAATACGTATTAAAGAACATTACATTTAATTTCAAAGAAGGTGAGAAGATTGCAATAGTAGGACATACAGGAGCAGGCAAGACGACTATAATTAACCTTATTAACAGGTTTTACGACGTCAGTAAGGGTGAGATTAAAATTGACGGGATCAATATAAAGGACTTTAAACAGAAAGATTTAAGGAGTAATATAGGAATTGTATT
>CAIUQV010000388.1 GCA_903901375.1 uncultured Ignavibacteriota bacterium | reverse complement strand
TCAACACAAATGACAGAGCTCTTGAACCGATTCCCGGTTTCAAAGAAGTTAAGCCGATGGTATTCAGTGGAATATATCCTATAGCCACGAATGATTTTGAGACTTTAAGAGATGCACTTTCGAAATTGAAGTTAAATGATTCATCCCTTACTTATGAACCTGAGACATCCGTTGCATTAGGGTTCGGTTTCAGATGCGGATTTCTTGGACTGCTTCACCTTGAAATTGTACAGGCAAGGCTTGAGCGAGAATATGATTTAGATATCATAACAACAGTGCCAAACGTTGAATACAGAGTTTATAAGAATAACGGTGATATGGTGCTTGTGGATAATCCTTCAACGATGCCGGATGCGGTACTTGTGGACCACATAGAAGAGCCGTATATTTCTGCACAGATTATTGTACCTGTTGAATTCATTGGGAATATCATGAAACTTGCGAACGAAAGACGTGGTGTGTTTAAAGATCAGCGATACATTGACACTAAACGTGTGGATTTGCATTTTGAATTTCCACTTGCAGAAATAATATTTGATTTCTATGACAGACTCAAATCAGTTACAAAAGGATATGCGTCACTGGATTATGAGCTGATAGATTACAGAGAATCGGACCTGGTAAAGCTTGACATACTACTGAACGGAGAGCCTGTAGACGCATTATCATCGATAATACACAGAGATAATTCCTATTACTGGGGAAGACGTTTATGCGAGAAGCTAAGGAAACTAATCCCAAGGCAGATGTTTGAGATTGCCATACAGGCTGCAATCGGTGCTAAAGTAATCGCAAGAGAATCAATAAGTGCTTTACGAAAGAATGTTATAGCAAAATGTTACGGCGGAGATATATCCAGAAAAAGAAAACTGTTAGAGAAACAAAAAGAAGGTAAAAAACGTATGAAACAAGTAGGGTCAGTTGAAATACCTCAGGAAGCGTTTTTAGCTGTTCTATCAATAGATAAATAAATTTAAATAATAATAAATGGGATTAAACGAAAACGTTCCGGGTAAACTTCCGAAACAACTTGATAAGAAAAGGAAATCAAAACCAAAAGAATATTTTGATGCTCTGGTCTGGGCTGCTGTAGTTGCTTTTATAATAAAGGTATTACTATTTGAAGCTTACAGAATACCGACAGGTTCGATGGAAAATACTTTACTAGTAGGCGATTTTCTTCTGGTAACAAAATTTACATATGGTGCAACTACTCCGAGAAATATTCCTTTTACGGATATAAGAATCCCCTACTTCAGACTTCCCGGATTCAAAGATCCGAAGCCAGGCGATGTTGTAGTATTTGATTTTCCGGGAGACAGAGATGAGAAGGAATCGAAAGAAGTTTTGAATTATATTAAACGATGTGTTGCTGTTGCGGGTGATTCGATAAAGGTTGTAAATAAAGTATTATACAGGAACGGACAGGTATTTCCTAATCCTCCCCAATCCAAATACATTGCACCATTACAACCGGCCAACTTAGCGAACAACAGAATATTTCCAAAGGGCTCAGGCTGGAATGAAGATAATTACGGACCAATAAGAATTCCCAAGAAGGGAGACATCATTAAGATTGACTCTTCTAATTTTGAGGGATACAGAATGTTTATAGTAAAAGAAGGATACACTAACGTGAAATTAAACGCTGACGGGTCATTAGCTGCAGATGACAAGACTTTTAAAGACGGCAATTATGAAGTGAAAAGGGATTATCTCTGGATGATGGGTGATAACAGAAACAATTCGCTTGACAGCAGATTCTGGGGATTTATGCCTATGGAAAACGTTGTAGGAGAAGCATTCCTGATTTACTGGTCTTGGGATGCAAATGTTTCTTTTGCTGACTTCTTTAAGCTACTCGGTACAATAAGATGGAATCGTGTCGGCTCACTAATCAAATAGAAATTTAGATATAACAATTTTTGAAAAGGCAGGTAGTACCTGCCTTTTTTATATGTAATACTTTGCTAACAAAAAAACAAAGGCGAACAAATGTCCGCCTTTGAGCCTGCCATTAAATAAGAGGATTATTTGATAACAGTAAATCTTTTGGTCTTTATATTTATAAGTGAGAATTAATTCTCATATAATATAAATACAATTTATGTACCAAAAAAAATCCATAAAACAGTTCAATTTTGATGTTTACTTATATCAGGATATAGTTTTCCCACCAAAAAAGAAGTGATAAAACTATTTAAAATTTTTAAGAATAAGCTTAAATTGATGGTTTCAAGAGGTAATTTACCTTTAAAATTACATTAAAATTGAGTATTTTGAATAACTTCGAATAAATTATCATCATTTATTTCATAAAATCATTTACTACTAAACTTATATGGCGAGTTCAAAGAGAAAACTACTTATTAACATAAGAGATTACACAGGAATTATTATAGGGAGTATTATTTTCGGAATGTCCTATGCATGGTTTTTAATACCATTCAAAGTGTCTCCCGGTGGAGTCGGT
>CAIUQV010000387.1 GCA_903901375.1 uncultured Ignavibacteriota bacterium | reverse complement strand
GGTTTAACAACCCGTGAAATGGCAAAGATGATTAAAGAAGCTGGTATATTTTTACCTGAAATGCCAAAGACACATTTCGACAGTCCATTCGGAGATGCATCCGGTGCAGGTTTGATTTTTGGTGCTACTGGCGGTGTGATGGAAGCTGCAATCCGTTCAGTTGTTGAATTTGTTACAGGTAATAAAGCGGAAGATATTTTTGCAAATGCAAACGTTACACCTGTCAGAGGTTTTGAAGGCGTGAAATATGTTGAACTTCCTATCGGTGATAAAGTCGGTCCTGTTCCTGAACTTATAAAACACCTTGTTCCGAACTGGGACTGGCTAAAAGGTGCTACACTGAAAGTTGCCGTTGCACATGGTACTGCAAATGCAAAGAAGATAATGGATGATATCAAAGCAGGCGGAATATTCAGCCAGTGCCACTTTATAGAATTTATGGCATGCCCGGGTGGTTGTATCGGAGGCGGTGGTCAGCCAATTCCTACTTCGCTCGAAATCCGCAAAGCACGTGCAAAAGCTATCTATGCTGAGGATGAATCCCTCGAACTAAGAAAATCGCACGACAATCCGTACGTCACTATGATATATGAAAAATTCTTTAAGGAAGGACCTTGCGGACATCTATCGCATAAACTCTTGCACACGCATTATACACCAAGAGGAAAATTCATTTCGTAAATTTTTATCAGGCGGTATGAAAGTACCGCCTCTTTTTTAAATTCAATAATTATGGCTAAGACAATTAAAAAAACAGTAAAGAAGGCAGCTCCCAAGAAACCTGTTAAAAAAGTTGCTTCTAAAAAAGTTGTAAAAAAGGTCGTTAAAAAGCCCGCAGTAAAAACTGTTTTATTACCTGCTCAGAAAATGTTTGCACTTGAAGTTGCGCTTTTGGATAAGCTTCAATCTGAACTTTTCGATGCTATTGCCCAAAAGCCTCAGGCAATGGACTTTGATGAAATCAGGCTTTTTGTGGATAATGTATATATGACATTGAATAAATGTGTTACTATTTCTAAAGATGTGAAAAATGCAATACTGAAAAAGGATTATAAAGATATGTTTACCGAAACTTATAACTCACCTGCATAAAGACAAACTTGTAAATAAATTGAAAAAGCCCGCAGCTTTCGTTACGGGCTTTTTCTTTTAAGAAAAATTTACTTCACCAATATCATCTTCTTTGTTTCTGTAAAATCATTCGAAGTCATTCTGTAAAAATATATTCCGCTTGTAAGTTTGCTGCCGTCAAAACTTGTTTCGTAGTAACCTGCATTAGTGTATCCGTTGTGCAAGGTGCTCACAACCTGACCAAGGTTATTAAACACTTCAAGTGTTACATTCCCGTTTTTCGGAACATCAAATTTAATCTTAGTAACGGGGTTAAACGGATTTGGATAGTTTTGATTTAAAGCAAACTTTTTAGGAATGTTTGTCCCAATTTGATTTATGCCAACAGTACCCAGCATTTCGAACTTATCCAGAAATACAGCATAACCATCCGCATTACAGTCGCCTGTGCAGTATCTGAATGCAAATCTTGGCGTGTTACCATGGTATGCAGCTAAATCAATAATTGTTTGTTCAAATACTCCGTAATTACCTGAATTCCCTCCGGGCCAGACTAATGTCTGCAAATATTGAAAACTTGTGTAAGCAGTATCTCCAGTTGGACTAATAAATACTTGCATACTATCGAGATAAACTGAACCCCCTGCCGCATAAAAAGTTAATACTGCATCATTCGGTAATGCACTGAATTTCTTCGTAATAAGCCATGCATCAGCTGCTGCTGTTCCTGTATCCGCCACTCTCCAGGAAACTGTCATTGACCTCTTACTTTGATATGCTTTAACTAACCTTGTTGCAAGTCCAGGTACGTAAGTTCCGGAATCTCTTACCTTCCAGTTTGCATAATCATTAATTGGAGCACCTCTGTATTTAGTAAGCCATCCTGCCGGAAATTGAGTTGAATCATAAGCTTCAAATCCTTCAGAATAATAAACAGGTTGTGATAACAAACCTGATAATGGTAATAATGCTAAAAGCAAAATTGTAAATATAACTTTTTTCATATCACTTTCCTTTCCTTTGTGTTTTTATAAATGTATAAATAATAATTTATTAAAAAAACAACAATATTATTAACCTAAACAAAATTTGTGAATTTGTTCAATCGCAATTAAATTAATAAATTGACTTTAGTCTTTTCCTGAACTTGATTATCTTTAACAATGCTGATAAATTATTTACCCATAATACTAATAATGGGATTTGCGGTTCTTCTTGCAGTTGTAATGGTAAAGTTTTCAACTATTTTCGGACCACAAAGACCAAATAAAGAAAAGCTTTCTACTTACGAAAGCGGAATGGAGCCAATTGGTTCTGCCCGGGACAGATTTTCCGTGAAGTACTATATGGTAGCGGTTAGTTTCATCGTTTTCGACCTCGAAGTAGTGTTTCTTTATCCGTGGGCAATTTCATTTTTGAACTTTGCTCCTCCGCAAATGTTATATTCATTAACTATAGCTCTTTTATTTATTATTATTTTAATCGTAGGGCTGATTTATGAATATAAGAAAGGAGTTTTAAATTGGGATTAGAAGAAAAACTCAGTAAAGATGGTTTCGTAACCGGAAAACTGGATGACCTGATACAATGGTCACGTAAAAACTCACTATGGCCTATGCCGATGGGAATTTCCTGTTGTGCCATTGAAATGATGGCAGTTGCAGCTTCCCGTTTTGATATATCACGTTTCGGTTCTGAAGTATTCAGGTTTTCGCCTCGTCAAAGCGATGTTATGATTGTTGCAGGAACCACCACTTATAAAATGGCAAAAGTTGTCCGTAAAATTTATGACCAGATGGCTGAACCAAAATGGGTTATAGCTATGGGTGCATGTACTTCTTCCGGCGGTATGTACCGCAGCTATTCTGTTGTACAGGGAATAGATCAGTTTTTACCTGTTGATGTATATGTAGCTGGCTGTCCACCGCGTCCGGACAATCTTTTGAATGCTCTGATAACTTTGCAGGAAAAAATACTCGCTACCACTCCAAAGAAAGAGAAAGCATAGTTTCTACTAATTAGATATCAGGTAGGAATCTCATATAAAGCACTGTAAAAGATATTTTATTAAACACGACAAGACTCCCTTTTGCCATAAAGATAGATAAAATATACTATGCTTATTAAATCTTATGGTACATATTATCAATCAGATGTTTGTATTTCTCCTCAACATATTTTCTTTTAACTTTTAAAGTGGGAGTCAGCTCTCCGCTCTCGATAGTAAAAGGAGTTTGCAATAAACTAAACTTTCTTATTTTCTCATAAGTAGCCAGATTTTTCTGAACATCGTTAATATCTTTTTCTATGGTTTTTAAAATTACAGGATTCGTAAACAAGTCGGATTCGAATTCAATATTCACTTTTATTTTCTTTGCAAGGTTCTTCAGTTCTTCCACATCTGGTACAATCAATGCCGTGACGTACATTCGTTCGTTTCCTATCACAATAATCTGATCTATGTATGGTAAATTACTGACTATTTCCTCAATGTGCGTTGGGGCAACGTATTTACCGCCTGAAGATTTAAATAATGATTTCTTTCTGTCAGTAATTTTCAGGAAGCCATCATTATCCAATTCGCCTATATCGCCTGTATGGAACCATCCGTTAATAATCGCTTCTTCGGTCTCGCCCGGCTGATTGAAATAACCTTTCATCACAGTATCACCCTTTACGAGAATTTCTCCGTCGTCGGCAATCTTAACCTGCACGTTTCTCATTGGCGGACCTACAGTGCCATATTTATTTCTGTTAAACCTGTTTACAGAAACAACCGGCGAAGTTTCCGTAAGACCGTATCCTTCAAGTGTTAAAATTCCTATACCTTCAAAAAATTCACCTACGGTTCTGTTTAAAGCACCGCCGCCTGAACAGAATAATTTTAACCTTCCTCCTGTCTTTTCGCGTATTTTTGTGAAAACAAGTTTATCTGCCAGCTTCCATTTAATAGTATTCTTATTATTCCAGTGTGTACGGGCTACTTCAATCCCCCAGTTAAATATTTTCTTCTTAAAACCTTCATCCATTTCAACAGCAGTTTTCATTAGCTTATTGTAAATCTTATCAAGCAACCTTGGTACTGTAATGATAATTGTAGGTCTTACTTCAGTCATTTGTAATGCAATCGTATCAATGCTCTGAGCATAATAAATTTTTGAACCGGCAAAGAAAGGCAGATAATATCCGGCAGTTCGTTCAAAAATGTGCGAGTAAGGGAGATAAGACAAAAATACGTCAGTTTCATCAAAATGAAGTACATCAGGGAAAGTTTCTAGGTTTGAATAAATATTCTTGTGAGTAAGCATTACTCCTTTGGGAATTCCTGTCGTTCCTGATGTATAAATAATCGTCAGAAGGTCATCTTCCTGTACATTATCTGAAATCACAGCTAATTTTTCAAGCAGTTCATTTTTCGGAAGACTTATTTTCTCACAGAAAATATTCTGAAAAGAAATGATGTGTTCTTTCTCATTGGCCATTTCAACACTGTTGAAAGAAATAATGAATTTTAAATCAGGACATTCTTTTCTGATAGAAAGAATTTTGTTTAGTTGTAATCCCGTAGAAACAAAAACTATTTCAGCCTTGCAATCATTTAAAATATATTTTATAGACTCCGAAGAAAGCGAAGGATAGATAGGTACAGTTCTGTTCTCGGAAAATATACAGGCCAAATCTGTAATCACCCATTCGACCCTGTTTTCAGATATTATTGCAAGGTTGCTTTTCTTTCTAAGGTTTAATCCTTCCAGATAATTTTTGATGCACATTGCATAATTAACAATCTCAAACCTGTTAATTCCTTCATACATATTATTCTTTTTGGTGAAAAGAATGTCATCCATTATATCGTATTTCTTAATTCCGTCTATAAGTAACTGAACAAGTGTCTTTTTGTGAATATTCATATCTGTTTTCTCATTATTTAAAATAACGCTCTAAGTTACGAAAATTTAATACTAAATTAAAGAAAGGATTTAATCTGAAATTCAATCAACTGAAAAATTAAGAATGCTTTTGAATTGTTATAGTAATTAAAATTGCTGAATTTAAAGCAAAACAATGTATAATGAGTCGTAAGAAAAAAGTTATAATTTTCGTTTCTGTTCTATTATTGATAATATTCAGTATTATAGTTTATCTTAGAATTCGTGCTAATATTTTAGCTTCTGAGAAAAAAGTTACTCCTGCCTTGTCTGTTGAAATAGCAAATCCTGTCCGCGGTGATATTTCAAGTAATTTCAATTTCTCAGGTGATGTGTTGGCAATCGAGCAGACAAATATTTTCTCAAGAGTCAATGGGAATATAGAAAAGATATATGTGGATCTGGGTGATTTTGTTAAAGCAGGAAAAATACTCGCACAGATAGACAGAAGTTTATACAATCAGAATGTAAAGCAGATTGAAGGTGTTTACTGTGTTGCTGAGGCTACGGCTGAGAATGATAGAATTAATCTTGAAAGAACTAAACTATTATTTGAAAAAGGACTGGCATCTCAGTCAGATTATGATAATGCAAGAACTAAATTAGATGTGTCTGTGGCTCAAATGGAAACAGCCGCAGCTAATCTTCAGAATGCAAAGATTCAATTAAGTTATTGTGATATAAGAGCACCATTCACCGGTTATATCACCAAAAAGCTTCTTGACAGAGGAACTTACGTTAGTGCTACAGGTGCATCGCAAAATACAATTTTTGTTCTTGCTGATATTCGTAAGCTTAAAATTATTGTCAACGTTATTGAGAAGGATATACCTCTGCTTGAAAAGGTATCGTCAGTAAGTGTTAAAATAGACTCATATCCGGATAAAGTTTTTGTAGGCAGGTTTAATAAAATAAGTCAGTCAATAGACCTTAGCACAAGAACAATGTCAGCACAGATTGATATTGATAACAAAGATGAATTGTTAAAACCCGGTATGTTTGCCAG
>CAIUQV010000386.1 GCA_903901375.1 uncultured Ignavibacteriota bacterium | reverse complement strand
CTGAGCTGGCAAAATCACATCAGATAATTTCAATTACCCATTTACCACAAATAGCATCTATGGGTGACAGTAATTATTATGTTAGTAAAAAAGAAGTTAACGGAAAAACAGTTGCAGAAATAAAATCACTTACTGAAGAAGAGGTTATAGAGGAGGTTGCGAGGTTATTGAGCGGAGAACAAATAACCGCAGCATCTAAAGTTACGGCAAAAGAGTTAAGAGAATTTAAAAAATAAGGTATGAGATACTCTGGTTTATTTAGATTAGCTCTTTTTATTTCAATTATATTGTTTTGTGATAATTTGTTTTCACAAAACTATAATATAACTCATTATAATGAACAAAGTGGTTTAATAAATTCTTCAGTATGGTCTGTTGCTCAGGATTGTGAAGGAAGTATGTGGTTTTGTACAAAAAAGGGTTTTTCAGTTTATGATGGTATTAACTGGAGCACGTTAAATTTTTCTTATGAGGCTATCGGACCAGATAATTTTAAATTATGTATAGATGAGAAAGGAAAAATCTGGTCTTTAACAAGAAATATTGATGCTTTTATATCATATTTTAATAATGGTCAACAAATTAATGTATTTCAAAGTTCTTATTTTTCTCGAAGCTATATTACATCCTTTATTGTAGATACAATTAATTCGAAGAGAATTATTTTTGTATCCGGCCACCTTGGTGAAATACTTTACTGTTATGATACAATATGGAAAACACTTACTTTTCCCCAAGAAACAAAAATATCCCGAATTCATTCTGCCATTAGAATGGAGAATGTTATAATTATTGCTACAGACAAGGGGTTGTATAATTTTAATCCTGATGGAAGTATTACTAAGTCTAATATCTCTATTCCTTTCGTTCCAAACGGACTTTTTTTAGAAAAGAGTTCAAACGGAATAAAGCTATTTATAGGCGGAAATAAATACTTTGGATATATTGAAAATAGCCAGTTTGTTAAAATTACCGAAAAACTTATAATAACCTATGACGATTATAATCCAACATTATCAATTACGCCAGATAAAAAAGGAGGATATTTTATATATAATCAATTTTCTCTTAATTATTATTCAAGCTTTGATAATAAAGTTACAACATTAGGAGTTGCTAATGGGTTAATAGCAGGGGGGGCAACTTCTGTATTTATAGATTTTGAAAAAAATGTTTGGATAACAACCCTCCGGGGAGTAAGTAAATTAATTACCCAAACCTTTATTAATTACAGCGATGTTTTTTATAGCCAAGAGAATGATATCTCCGCCATTGAAAAATTATCATCCGGGAGAATCATATTTGGTGGTCATTATGGACTGTTTTTTTATAATGGCAAAGAATTTAATTATCTTCAGTTAATTGATTCTATATACAAAGAGCAGGACGGTTTAATAAGAACTTTAGATTTATTCAAAGATAAAGAGGATAAAATATGGGCAGCAACAAACGTAAAAGGTTTTTTTGTTGTAGATAAGAATTTAGTTAAACGACCATTTGAAAAATCTAGTAAAATTGAAGGTTTGGCAACATCTGTTCAGCAAGACGAAAAAGGGGTTATGTGGCTAGCAACAACCCGCCACCTTTATACTTTTAACGGTAAAGAACTTATAAAAGCAAACGGTTTTCCAACAGAATTTAACGTAAGAAAGATTATTAAACTAAGTAATAATAATTTATTATTTTGTGCCGTTGGTATGGGTGTATTTTTAAAATCAGAAAATGAGATCAAACAATATACCTCAAATGATAATAATCTAAAAAACACTTTTTCGGCTTATCAAGAGCCAAATGGTGTTCTTTATATAGGAACGTCCGGCGGCCTTTGTGAAATTAGAAATGATTCTATTGTAAAATGTACATTAAATGAAAACATTAAAATAGACAGACCCGTTTATTTAATACAAAAAGACAGTTCTAATAATTTGTGGTTTGGAACCGATCTGGGAGTAATCCGATACGACGGTAAAAAGCTATATACATATACAACCAAAGATGGATTTGCAGGTAACGAGGTTAATCGCTCTGCTTGTACAATAGATAACAATAAAAGAATTTGGTTTGGAACAAATAATGGGGTATCTTGTTACTACAAGGAATACGATTTAAAAAACGATACTACAATTTTTTCTACTGTAGTAATTAAAAATATTTATAGTCAAAATACTAGGACTAATGTAACCGAATTTAACCATAATGATAACAATATTACATTTTCTGTAACCGGGGTTTCTTTTATTAACGAAAAAGAAAACGCGATTCGCTGGAAGTTAAACGGGTATGACGATGAATGGGTTCGCGAAAAACCTTTTGTTTCTAATGAGATAGTTTTTAATAATCTAAAATCTGGAAACTATACTCTATTTGTACAAATGAAAAATGCTAATGGTATTTGGGGACCCATTACAAAATCTTCCGAGATTATTATTAATAAACCATATTACATGAAATGGTGGTTTTTGCTGTTTTGTGTTCTTATTTTAGGTGGAGCCATATACTCCGTTCAGCATTATTTTGAGCAGCAAAAATATAGCCGTTTTCTTAAAGTGGAAATTGAAAGGGTTACAAAAGAACTTAAGGAAACGGAAAGTAATTACAGGGAAACACTTCTTAAAGAGATTCATCACAGGGTCAAGAATAATATGCAAATTATTTCCAGTCTTTTGAGTCTTCAGTCAAGCAGAGAAAAAGATATTCACTTAAATGAAATAATTAAAGAAAGCCAGAACAGAATTCGTTCTATGGCACTTATACACGAGAAACTCTATCAATCTAAGAAATTTTCTGAACTGGATATTTCTAATTATGTTGGAAGCTTAATAGAATATTTAAAGAGGGTATTTCTTGTTAATACTGCTTACATAAACGTGAATCTTGATGTTCAGGAAATTTATATTAATATTGATTTGGCGATTGCGTGTGGATTGATAATTAATGAACTTATTTCTAATTCGTTTAAATATGCCTTTCCAAACAATAGAAAAGGTGATATTTTCATTAGAATAAGTAAGCGCGATGACGAAATGCTTTTATTATCAATTAGAGATAACGGAATCGGAATTGGTAATATTTCAGACATAGAGAAAAAAGATTCGTTGGGACTGAAGCTAGTTAAAATGCTGGTTAAGCAGCATAATGGAGAATATAATATAAACAGTATTAATGGATTATTTTTTGAAATAAAACTACGAATGAATAATGAATCAACCTGATAGCGCTAAAAAAATTCTTATTGTTGAGGACGAATTACTTGTATCAGAAGATATTGCGTTCCGGTTGAAATCTCTCGGTTACGAGGTTACCGGACAGGTAATTTCAGGGGAAGAAGCCCTGGCATCTGTTAAAAATGATAAACCGGATTTAATATTAATGGACATTATGTTAAAAGGAAAATTGGACGGCATCCAAACTTACGAAATAATTAGCAAAGATTACAGCATACCTTTAATTTATCTTACATCATATTCAGACGAAAAAACTTTTTCAAGAGCAAAATTAACACAACCATTTGGTTATATTATCAAACCCTTTGAAGAAAGAGAACTAAAGACGGTCATAGAAGTTGCTCTTTACAAACATTTGATGGAGGAGCGCCTTGAGCGTCAGCTAAAAAGTGAAGAATTGATTTCACGTATATCTACACAGTTACTGGCAACAAAGACCGAAGACCTGGATGCCGTTATAGTTGATTCGCTTAAAATGTTCAGCAAGTATGCCGGTGTTGATAAATCCTTCATCCTTATTATTAACGAAAACAACAATACTTATGATTCTGTTTATGAGTGGTGTTTTGATAATAAGTATTCTGTAACAAGTCGTATGAAAGATGTGCCCCTGGACAGCATAAAATGGTCGTTGTTTAAATTAAAAGAAAATAAAATTCTTTCTATAAATAAATTGTCCGATTTTCCGGCAGAGGCGTCTGTTGAGAAGAAGCTTATAGAATCTCTGGGAATTAAATCATACACCGCAATTGGGTTGAACTATAACAATAAAATAAGGGGTATTTTAGGGTTTGATTCTATTATTACTGTTAAAGAATGGGACGAAAGAGAGCTTTTTTCGGTGAAATTATTCAGTGAAATAATTTCTAATACACTCGAACGAAAACTAGTAGAAGAACAACTGAGAAATAGTGAAAGAAGCCTTAAAGAGTTAAATATTGCAAAAGATAAGTTTTTTTCAATTATTGCTCACGACCTTAAAAACCCGTTTATGGGTATTCTGGGGTTCACAGAAATACTAAACAGCTCTTTTGAACAGTATGATGACGCCGAAAAACAAAAGATGATTTCATTTATTAAAAAATCTGCTGAGTCCGCGTATAAATTGCTTGAAAACTTATTGGAATGGTCCCGTGTTCAGATTGGGGCGGCGAAGGTGGAACCTGTTCTTGCCGACATAAGTATTTTAATTAATGAGTCAATTACTTCTCTAAAAAACTTCGCCCAAGCAAAGAATATAAAAATTATCACTACCGTGCCGAATGAAACCTATGTTTATGCTGATATAGAGATGACTAAAACGGTTATTCGAAACCTTCTTACGAATGCAATTAAATTTTCATACACAGACGGCTACATAAAAATAACCTCGGAGGAAACCCCAGACAAAATTAAAATATCAGTTACAGACAAAGGGGTTGGTATACCAAAAAGAGTAATGGAAAATTTATTTAAAATAGATAAATCAACGAGTTCAAAAGGTACAATGGGCGAAAAAGGAACCGGAATAGGATTAATACTTTGCAAAGAATTTTTAGATAAAAACAATGGCGAGATTATCGTATCAAGCACAGAAAAAGAAGGCAGTACTTTTATGGTCATTTTACCTAAAGAAGAACCCGGTGAAAATAGTTAAGATTGTTTAAACAGGCTCGTTTTAGTACTAAATCAAAAACCAGTTATTTATATTTGTCTGATTTGCGCTTTTCGATTTATGATAAAATTCATTAGTATGATTATCATAAACATAATCTTCTTTCCATATTTCATAATTTCTTTGAATATCTTTCAGTGCATTACAAACTGTATACAGTTCTTTATTCGTCATAGTAGGATGAAGCGAGAGCCTCACCCAACCTGGCTTTAAAGATAAGTCCCCGTGGTTTATTAGATTTGTAATTTGTCTTGAATAAGAATGGTCAACATTTAAAAGATAGTGCCCGTAAGTACCAGCACAGGCACACCCGCCTCTAACCTGAATTCCATAGCGGTCACTAAGCAACCGGACTATTAAATTATAATGTATGTTATCAATATAAAACGAAATAATTCCCAGCCTGTGTTTAATATTGTCGGCAAGAATGTGTAGTTTGGGTATTTTTCTTAGTTCTTTAAAGGCTATTTTAATAAGTTGTTCTTCTCTTTTTAAAATATTCTTTACACCCATCTTGTTTTTTAATTCTATACAAAGGGCGGTTCTAATTGCCTGTAAAAAACCGGGTGTTCCTCCGTCCTCGCGTATTTCAATATCCTCTATGTATTTATACTCGCCCCAGGGATTTGTCCATTCAACGGTACCCCCGCCAGGTTGATCGGGAGTATAATTTGTATAAAGAGCCCTGTCAAAAATCATAACCCCTGATGTGCCCGGTCCCCCAAGAAATTTATGTGGAGAAAAGAAAATGGCATCGAGTTTCGCTGCTTTGTCTTTTGGGTGCATATCGATGTCAACATAAGGTGCCGAAGCAGCAAAATCAACAAAACAGTATCCGCCATATTTATGCATCAGCTTTGCCATCTCATGATATGGAGGTTGTATTCCTGTAACATTTGAACAGGCACTAAAAGAGCCATATTTTATTTTTCGCGCCTTGTATTTTTTTAATGCTTTTTCCAGGTTTTTTAAATCGCATTGTAAATCTTTCCCCGGCTCTATAACAACGACATCTGCCACAGTTTCGTACCACGAAGTTTGGTTAGAATGATGTTCCATATGTGTAATAAAAACAACCGGCTTGTCATCCTCAGATTTGAATTTTGCTGAGTTTAGTTTTATGTTTACTTTCAAACCAAGGATTCTCTGAAACTTATTTATTACGGTTGTCATTCCAAATCCGGCAGTTATTATAACATCATTCTTGTCTGCATTGCAATGTTCTTTTATCTTTTTCTGTGCAAGGTGGTATGCTTTTGTCATCAGTGTACCAGTCTCGCTGGCTTCGGTGTGTGTGTTTGCTACAAATGGCCCAATTGTTTTTGCCAGCTTGTCCTCTATTGGTTTATAGAGCCGCCCGCTTGCAACCCAATCTGCATAAACAATTTTTTGCTTTCCATAAGGACTTAAATACGTCTGGTAATTGCCAATAGTATTCTTTCTGAATTTTTCGAAATACTTTTCCATTTAGAAACCTTTTATCAAATAAATTCTATGATTTTATTTTTCCGTAAAAAACCCGTGTTGTATACTCAATTTTTACCTGTCCCCCGTTATTATATTTTTCAAATACATCTTTTAATTCATTCATTATCCTTTTATTTTCCGTGCCGGAATCTGGTACGTATGAAATGGAGTGAATTCTGCCCTTTAAGCCCGTAAGATCGAGCATTTGAAAATTTGGAAAGGTTCCGGAGCCAATTTTCTCTTCACCAAAAAATGCATTAAGTAGTTTTTTGTCAACAAGGTTTTTTTCGGCCTCTTCGTGTTCCTGATTCAAGGAAAGTAATATTTTATTTATGGCCTTCATTACCTGTGAAGTATTGGTTCTTTCGTTCCATAAAATAACCACATAACCCTCTTTTCTTAGAATTCTTTTAAATTCTTTTTTGGTTTTTTTCAAATCAAACCAGTGAAATGCCTGTCCTACTGTGATTATATCAACACTGTTAGTTGCTAATTTGGTTTCTTCTGCCGTACCGTCAATACCTATAAAATTGATGAATTTACCCAAAAGTTTTTCTGCCATAAGCCGCATTTCTTCGTTTGGTTCAACACCGAACACTAAATTTCCGTTATTGAGAAATAGTCTGCTTAATCTTCCGGTACCGCATCCGATGTCTGCAACGTCCTTAGATTGGTCGAAACCAATCTTGTTTTCGAGCAAATTTATAATTTGTTCGGGGTATCCGGGTCTGTATTTGGCAAATTCCTCTACCCTTCCTGTAAAACTGGCGAAGTAATCTTTCATCCGAATTTCTCCAATTTAATATTATTTGAATTTACACCTATTTCCAATAAGAGTTTTTCCATCGATTCAACCATGGAGGTTGGCCCAACAATGTAATAAATTGGCTCTTTTACATCTGTTATGTATTTTAATAGCATTTCTTTATTAATATAACCAAAATCATATTTCCATTCTTTATTTGTTCTGTCGTCAATTGTAGGTATGAATTTAAACCCCTCGTGTTCCTTTTCCCAGGTTGTAAATTCATCAAAAAAAGCCATAGACTCTGCATTTGGGTTTGAATAAAACAAATAAGCTTTGTACAGAAGTTTTTCTGTAACTATGTAATCAACCATGCACCTTACCGGGGTAATACCAATACCGCCAATTAAAAACACAGCAGGTATAGAAACATCTTTGTGTAAGACTGTATTTCCCCCAAAATCTTTGATTTCGGCTTTTGCCCCAATTGGCATTTCCAGTATATTTTTATTAAATGCCGAGTCAATAGCACGTGTTGTAAACATAACATGGTCTTTTTGGGGAGAGCTTGCTATTGAAAACAATCTTGTATTTCCGTCTTTGTCGTTATAGATTGGTTCCAGAAGGGTAATTTTAGCATACTGTCCGGGTTCGAACGAAAAATCTGATCCCGCCCTGTCAAACCACATTGCAATATTATTATTCTGGATTATTTTTCTTTCTTTTAATGTTACAATATTTCTCATTGCCCTGTTAATATGTTTTTATTGATACAAAAATAATAAAAATGAACATGAGAAATTAGCCAGAAACGACGTAAGAGTGTTTTAAACATTAGGCACCTTGTTGCAATAAATTAATAAACTTGAAACAAAAACATAGTTTTATTAAATTAAATCAAACGAACGTTTGATTTAATTATGGGCAAAAAACCAAAAGAAGATTCATCAACCAGAATTATACAGGCCGCTGCATATTTCTTTTCCAGAAAAGGATTTTCTGGGGTTGGGGTAAGAGAGATTGCCGCAAAAGCAAAAGTTAATATATCTATGGTGTCGTATTATTATGGTGGAAAATCGGGGCTTTTAAAAGCAATAGTAACCGAATATTTCTCACATGTTGATAGTATTGCCATAAAATTATCGTCAAAAAGTCTATCCCCAAGAGAAGCACTGAAAGAGTTTATTTGCGAGATGGTATACCTTATTAAGGAAAAAGAAGATTTATGTAAGGTTGCAATGATTGAAATGCCGATTGAATTACCCGAAATAACCTCCCTGAAAATAGAATTGCTTAAGAATAATATGAAGCTGATGATACAAAGTTTATCAAACGGATTCAACATCAGCGATCCCAAGAAACATATAATTATAGGTCCCGCATTTCTTAGTCTGATTTTTTCAGGTTTTATGTTTGGGAATTTAATAAAGAAAATTTCCGGAGAAAAAATCGATAGCGCGTTTTACAAAAGGTATTGCGACACAATTTCTTCGTTGTTTCTTGATGGTATGAATGGAATAGCTAAACCAAATAAAAAGGAGAAAAAGTATGAAAATTAAACTTCTGCTGCTATTTGTTACAACTTATTCTGTTTTGTTTGGTCAGGAGGTTAAAATCGTTAGCCTGGAAGATTGCATAAAAATAGGTCTTGATAACAGCAAAACACTTAAAATATCAGGTTCTAAAATTATCTCCGCAAAAGAAAGACTTAACGAAATCAAAACAGCACAGTTACCATCATTAAAACTTAATGCTTCATATACTCGTCTAAGCCCTGTTGACCCTTTTCAAATTGGAAGTATGCAGATTTCTCCTTCCATATTAAATAACTATACTGCAAGAATAACATTGACCCAGCCCCTATATACCGGGAACAGGCTTAGCAGTAATACTGAATTAAACGAGTTTAATTCCCTTGCCGCCGAAACTGATTATTTGAAAGACAAAAACCAGCTTATTCTTGATATTAAAGTTGCATATTGGAATTATGCAAAATCCCTTAA
The DNA here is from genome assembly GCA_903901375.1 of uncultured Ignavibacteriota bacterium. GTDB lineage: Bacteria > Bacteroidota > Ignavibacteria > Tepidaquicellales > Tepidaquicellaceae > CAIKZJ01. The sequence continues at coordinate 19,463 of CAIUQV010000386.1, read as the reverse complement.
AGTTAAAGAAACTATCGAGAAGAATATTATTCAGGTAAAATCAAGATTACAGGATCTTGAAAATCTATATAACAATGGACTCGCGACAAATAACGAAGTTCTGAAAGTAAGGGTACAATTATCTAACTTTGAAATTCTTTTGCTCGATGCTTCGAATAACATCGATATTTCTCTTTATAATTTAAATAATGTATTGGGGGTTGCGGTCAACACTAAGTTTGAACCAAAAGCCATTATAGAATTTAAACATCCCGAAATCCCAAAACTTGAGGATTTAATTAAAACATCAAAGGAACGCCGCTCAGACCTGAAAAGCCTGGATTACAGAATTAAGTCGGGGCAGGCAGGAATTACACTTTCTAAATCCGGCTGGTTTCCACAGTTAAATTTTTCAGCGAACTATCTTTATGCAAACCCTAATTCACGTGTGTTTCCGTCTGTTGAAAAATTTAAAGGCACCTGGGATTTAGGTATTACATTATCATATGACATCTGGAACTGGAAACTAACCTCCTACCAGACAAAACAGGCAGAGGCAAATTTAGAGCAAACCAAAATTGCAAAAGAGGTAACAGAAAACAATATTGATCTTGAAGTAAGCCAGAATTACAAGAGCCTTCTTTCTGTTACCGCAAAAATGAAACTAACAAAAGAAACCGTTGAGCAGGCAAAAGAAAACTACAGAGTAACCAGCGAAAAATATAAGTCCGGTCTTCTGCTAAATTCCGAAGTGGTTGATGCAGAAACATCTCTGCTGCTTGCAGAAATAAACAATATAACAACCATTGCAGATTATTTAATCGTAATTGCAAGACTTGAAAAATCTATAGAAAACACATTAAAATAAGTTTAAGCACAAAATATGAAGAAAACACTAGCCGTAATCATAGTTTTCGTTATAATTAGTGGTATTGTAGGAATACTTCTGATTAATAAATCAAATCGCGAAGAGAAATTAAAAAAAGTAGAAATCCAAACATCAGTGCCGGTTTATACCGCTAAAGTAATCGAAGAAAAAGTTGTTGATACCCTTTCCCTTGTTGGTACAACGGCTCCTTTCAGTGAAGTTATTGTTTCTGCTGAAACAGCAGGAAGAGTAGTTGGCTTGTATTTTGATGTTGGTTCAGGTGTTGGAAAAGGAAAAATGCTTGTGAAGCTTGACGATGAAGTTAAAAGAGCAACGCTTGATAACGCTGAGGCAAATTATGAAAAGGCCAAAAAAGATTTAGATAGATTCGAACTCCTTCTTGAAACAAAATCTATTACAGAAGTTCAGTATGAGGCAGCGAAATTAACATATAAACAAACAGAGGCTGCACTTAAAATTGCCCAAAGGCAACTGAGGGATTCTAAAATTATATGTCCGCTTTCAGGTGTTGTTACGTCAAAAAATATTGAGTTGGGTTCATACCTTAACACAGGTAATCCGGTTGCAACAATCGTTAATATTGACAGATTGAAGGTTAAAGTGTTTGTACCGGAAATAGAAGCTTTTAAACTTAGTGAAGGTGACGCTGTGGAATTAAAAACGGAGGTATATCCCGGAAAAACTTTCACCGGTAAAATAACAACTATTAACGCAAAAGCGGACGAAGCACACACATATCTGGTGGAGATTACTATTAATAACAGCAAAAATTATCCTTTGCGGGCAGGACTGTTTGCAAGAGTATCGTTTAAAACGCTGGAATCTCTTTCTGCAGTTGTTGTTCCCCGTACTGCACTTATTGGAAGCATTAAAGACGCAAAAGTTTTTGTGGTAGATAATAATATAGCTAGGATTAGAAAAATTACAGTTGGTTCGGAATTTGGTGACCGAATGGAAGTTGTTGAAGGGTTGAACGTTGGGGAAACAGTGGTCACAAACGGTCAGGTGAATTTAAGAGACAGTGTTGCAGTTACTATTACACAATAAATAAAGGGTTTTAAAATGACATTAACAGAAGTTGCAATAAAAAGACCAACGCTCGTAGTAGTTATTTTCTCTTTTCTTGCAGTATTGGGTATTTTTGGATTTAATCAACTGAAGTATGAACTTATGCCAAAGATGACCGCCCCTATTGTTACTATAACAACAATATATCCGGGAGGTTCTCCGAACGAGGTTGAAAACTCAGTTACAAAAATTATTGAAGACGCAATCTCAGGAATAGAAAGAATCACAAGCGTTCGTTCCTCTTCTTCTGAGGGTCGTTCAATGGTTATCATAGAATTCGAGGCAACAGTGAACGTAGATTTTTCGCTTCAGGATGTTCAGCGCAAAGTAAATGAAGTCTCTGATAAACTTCCTCAGACATCACGCAAACCCGTTATTTCTAAAATTGCATTCGATGAAATCCCCGTTCTGAGAATGGCGGTAAAAGGAAATCTTGAATCAAAGGAATTTTATCAGTTTGTAAAAGACAAAATTCAACCAAGAATTGCTAGTATCGGTGGCGTCGGACAGGTTGTTCTTCAGGGAGGCGACCAGCGTGAGATTAAAGTAAATTTAGATTACCAAAAACTTAAAGCATATAATTTATCTGTTGCGCAGGTTACCCAGGTTATAAAATCTTCAAATGTAGATTTTCCTACTGGTAACATTAAAGACACCGATGACCAGTTTGTTATTCGTGTAGAGGGCAAATTTACCACCCCCGAAGAAATGAGAAACCTTGTTGTCCTTCGGTCAAAAAATGGAGGTATCATCAGGCTTTCAGATGTTGCCGAAGTTCAGGACGGACATGTTGACTATAGCAACCTGAACCGCCTGAACGGTATCAGTTCAATCGGTATACTTGTTCAGAAAACCTCAGACGGAAATACAGTGGACGTGAGTGCGGGCGTAAGAAAAGAACTCGATAAACTTGAAAAAGATTATAAATCCATTGACCTGAAATTCAACATTGCTCAGGACGGCTCAATATTTACTATGGATTCAGCCAATGCAGTTAAAGAAGACCTTGCAATCGCGGTTGTTCTTGTTGCCGTTGTAATGCTCATTTTCTTGCACAGCTTGCGCAATTCTGTAATCGTTATGATTGCAATTCCCGCTTCGCTTGTCTCTACTTTTTTCCTTATGTATGTATTTGATTTTTCTCTGAATTTAATGACCTTGCTTGCAATGTCATTGGTTATAGGTATTCTTGTAGATGATTCAATTGTCGTTCTTGAAAATATATACACTCACCTTGAAAGAGGAGAGAAACAGAGAGTAGCAGCATTAAACGGAAGAAACGAAATAGGGTTTGCCGCTCTTTCTATCACGCTCGTTGATGTTGTCGTATTTGTTCCGCTTGCACTTATAACCGGAATGATAGGAAACTTCCTTAGGCAATATGCACTTGTGGTTGTGTTTTCTACCCTCATGAGTCTTTTTGTTTCTTTCACAGTTACTCCAATGCTTGCATCCCGGTTTACAAAACTCGAACATCTTGCCAAGAACACCCTTATGGGTAAATTTGGTTTATGGTTTGAAAAACTATTTCAGAAAATTACAAATTATTATACGAAGGTGTTGAAATGGAGCCTTAACCATGGATGGACTGTTGGAATACTAACATTTTTACTTTTAGCAATTTCGGTTATGTTGCCGAGAATGGGTTTTGTTGGCAGTGAGTTTATTCCCGTTGTAGACAGGGGCGAGTTTATCATAACAATAGAAACAGACCCGGGTTCAAGCATTGAAAAAACAAACTACACTACTCAGGATGTAGAAAAAATATTAAAAGAGTATCCCGAAGTTGAAAAAATAATCACAAACGTTGGTGCTTCTAGCGAAGGATTAATAGGCGTTTACTCGAACAATTCTTCGGAAATAAACGTTGCACTTGTTGATAAATCAAAAAGGACAAGAACCACTGAGGCAATATCACAGGACATAAAAAGTAAAATTCTCAAACTCCCCGGAATTAAAGTAAGGATTAACCCAATAAGTTTAATGGGAACCCAAAACAGATCTCCCATACAGCTGCTGATTTCAGGGGCAAATTATGAAGATGTAATGAAAGGCGCAAGAATAATTTATGATGTTGTTAAAGGGTTACAGGGAACTACAGATGTCAGGCTGTCTTCAGAAGAAGGTAAGCCTGAACTTAGAATTCAAATTGACAGGGAAAAAATGGCCCTGTTCGGTTTAACTATTAACGATGTTGGCCAGACTCTTCGCATAGCTCTAACTGGTGATAATGATTCAAAGTACAGACAGGGAGTAAATGAATACGACATTAGAATACTTTCAGACGAAAACGACAGAACTAACACTTCGGTTTTACCTATGATGGGGTTTATGAATTCACGCGGACAAATAATACAGCTCAATCAATTTGCAAATATTTATCAGACAACGGGTCCAACCAAACTCGAGCGGGAAAACAGAATAAGCTCTGTTAATCTGTTCTCACAAGTATACGGAAAAACCAGCGGTGAAATAGGAGCCGAAATAACCGATAAAATGAAATCAGTTCAGCTTCCACAAGGTGTAACCTTTAGTTTTACTGGCGAACAGAAAACAATGGCAGATTCTTTTAAAAGTTTGTTGTATGCAATTCTTGCCGCAATACTCTTCGTCTATATGATTATGGTTGCCTTGTATGATTCATACATATATCCATTCGTTGTTCTTTTCTCTATTCCGGTTGCTATTATTGGAGCTCTATTGGGACTTGCGTTGATGGCAAAAACAATTTCTATTTATTCAATGCTTGGCATGATAATGCTTATAGGTCTTGTTGCGAAGAATGCCATATTAATAGTTGACCGCGCTAACCAGATGAAGGCTGATAAAAATATGACTACATTCGAAGCCCTTGTAGAGGCAGGACAGGCACGTCTTCGCCCAATTCTTATGACTACTGTTGCTATGGTTGTTGGTATGTCTCCAATTGCTTTTTCTTCGTCTGCCGGCTCCGAAGCAAAGTCCGGACTTGGGGTTGTTCTTATTGGTGGATTAACTAGTTCATTATTGCTTACACTCGTACTTGTACCTGTAGTTTATCAGAGGTTTGATAAGTGGAAGGCGGGAAGCGTAGAAAGAAAACAAAGGAAAAAAGCAAAAACGGCAACGATATAAAAGCATAAACACAAAAGGGGCCTTGGCCCCTTTTGTTTATTAGTAAGTAACGATTATAGTTCTTTTGTAGAAATTCTTTTCTTTAATTGTGAAATATGCCAGGTTATATTAATTTCTTTTGGACATGTTTCTATACAGTTAAAGATTGTATGACAGCGCCATATTCCGTCGGGGTTATCAATAATATCAAGACGTTCATCTCCTCCGTCATCGCGCGTATCAAAAGCAAACCTGTATGTCTTCAGAAGTGCCGCAGGCCCGATGTAGTTTTCGTTTGTCCAGGTAGAAGGACAGGAGGTAGTGCAGCATCCGCACAGTATGCACTTTGCCGATTCGAACAGTTTTTCAGCATCATCATTCGACTGAAGTCTTTCGCTGTTTGGCGGTGGCGGAGTCTTGGATATCAGGTATGGTTTTATAACTTCATACTTTGCAAAGAAGCTTGTCATATCTACAACAAGATCCTTTATTATTGGTAGCGAAGGTAGCGGTTCTATAACAATTGTCTTGCTCATATTCATATCTTTAAGAAGAAGCGAACAGGCAAGACGGTTCTTTCCGTTTACTTTTATCCCGTCACTACCGCAAATCCCGTGTGCACAAGAGCGGCGGAATGTAAGTGTTCCGTCCATCTTCCATTTTATTTCGTGAAGTACGTCAAGTAAACGCCAGTCAGGACTTACGTTCTGCACGGTGAAATCCTGAAAATAAGGCTTGTCGTCTTTTTCCGGATTGTAACGAAGAATTTTTAGTCTTATATCCATATTATTTTAATTTAAAATCTTCTTTTAAAATTTTTATGTATTTATCTACATCCTTACATTTATAAACTTTGTTTACTAAATCATAACCCCTGTCAACCTGTCCAAGCGAATAATAATCAGCTACTATAGCGGCAAGTATTGTTTTCACACTTCCCGCATCAGTGTTGAATGTATCCTCATCTTCTGTTTCTGGACATTCAAATCCGGCTTTAATAATCTCGTTAAGGTCTTCTTCAAAATAACCCACTTCCATTATTAAGTCGTCTTTAAACTTGCTGGTTATATCTGTGAGTTTTCCGTTTTCAAATTTATCTACTCTGAGTGGGAAACGTGTTTCAGAGTAATTTGTAAACGCATAAGCAAACATGTCGTTTCCTGATACTATTTCTTTTGTTCCGTCTTTATTTAGGTCTTCAATAACATATCCGGAATTACCGTAGAAACCTGTATCGAGTATGACAAATTTATTATTATTTATTTCGGTTATTAAAAGTGAAGAGCAGCAATGCGCTCCGCCGGAATACAACTGAAACAAATAGTACTTATTTCCGTTTGGCTGAAATTGCTCAAGCGAGATATCAAAAATGTTGTCGAGAAATATTGATTCGTGTATTTTATTCTTATCTTTTGTTATAGTAAGTTTTGTCTCAAAATTTGTTGTATCATACTTTGCAACAAATCTTGCACCTGCTATTGTTGTATCAATATCCCTTCCCCATTGAGCAAAAAGACCCGACGAAAATATAAACATCAAAGTTACGATTAAGAAAACATTTTTCATTAATATTTTCTCTCCATTGGTTTATACTTTGTAACCACAACGGGTTTCTTTGTTATCTTTGGATCACCTTCATCATTCTTGAAAATAAATGTATGGTTCATCCAGTTCACGTCGTCTCTTGCAGGAAAATCTTCCCTTGTGTGTGCTCCGCGGCTTTCATTTCTGTTTAAGGCGCTGTAAACTGTGGCTTCTGCATTGAACAATAAGTTTTCAAGCTCAATTGCTTCCATTAAATCCGTATTGAAAGCAAGCCCTTTGTCCTGAACAGATATGTTTTTGAATCTTTCTTTTAGTTCGCCAAGTTTCGCTATCATCGATTTTAAATCAGCTTCGTTTCTGAATATTCCGCATTTGTCCATCATCCATTCCTGAAGTTCTGTTCTTAAAGCATAAACCTTCTCGTTACCAGTATTAGCAAGAACATTCTTGATTTTTTGTTTGGTTTTTTCTTCGGGGCTGGAAGTAATCTCTGAAAATTCCGCAGTCTTAAGAAAATCAACAATTGCCTTACCGCCTCTTCTGCCAAACACAACTATGTCAAGAAGTGAATTTGTTCCAAGTCTGTTTCCGCCATGTACAGAAACACAGGCACACTCTCCTGCCGCATATAGTCCTTGAACGACTGTTCCTTTCTCATCAGCAAGTACTCTGCAGTCAACATCAGTTGGAATTCCACCCATTGCATAGTGTGCAGTCGGCTGAATAGGAATAGGCTCTTTTGTCGGTTCAACGCCTAAGTAGGTTCTCGCAAATCCGGTTATCTCAGGAAGTTTTTCGTCTATAACTTTTTTCCCAAGATGTGATACATCAAGATTCACATAATGTGTGCCGTCGCTTCCCAGTATTCCGCGACCTTCTCGGATTTCCGAAATTATTGCTCTTGATACCATGTCTCTTGGAGCTAAATCCATTACCGTTGGTGCATAACGCTGCATAAACCTTTCACCATCTTTATTCTTCAGTATACCGCCCTCGCCTCTTGCTGCCTCGCTGACAAGAATTCCAAGCTTCCACAATCCTGTCGGATGAAACTGAAAGAATTCCATATCTTCAAGCGGCAATCCGTTTTTATAAATCAATCCCGTTCCGTCACCCGTTCCGACGTGTGCATTTGATGTGATTCTGAAAACCCTTCCGTATCCGCCCGTTGCAAACATTACCGCTTTAGCATGAAACATAGTAACTTCACCAGTTGCAATATTAAAAGCAACCACACCCTTGCATACTTTTCCTTCTAAAATAATATCTGTTACAAAATACTCTGAATAAAAATCTACCTGATTCTTTATGCAGTTTTCAAACAACGTCTGAAGCATAACGTGACCCGTTCTGTCTGCCGAATAGCAGGCACGGTTTACAGGTACGCGCTTACCGTATGGATCGTTCGGATCTGCAGGTTTTGTGTGTCCGCCAAACTTTCTTTGTGCAATTTTGCCCTCGGGTGTTCTTGAAAATGGCAGGCCCATATGTTCAAGTTCAATTATTGCACGGATCGCGTCCTTGCACATTGTTTCTATTGAATCCTGATCTCCAAGATAATCACTTCCCTTAACGGTATCAAATGCGTGATTTTCCCAGCTGTCCTCTTCTTCGTTTGCAAGTGCTGCACATACACCTCCCTGGGCTGTTCCTGTGTGTGACCTAGGAGGAAATACTTTTGACAGTACTGCGCAGGAATATTCCTTGGGGATTTCTACCGCCGCACGAAGTCCTGCTCCTCCTGCACCGATAATAACGACATCATAATTTTTAATCATATTGAGTGATTTTATATTTACCTTAATTTAATATTATTCTTCCATTTTTTTAATTGCCTTATAAAGCCCTAACTTTTTCTCGTTTTCTTCCTTTGTGTATGTATATGTGCTCTTAATATCAATGTAACACATCAGCGCATCTAATTTTCTTCCTTCGGCAACGGCTATCATTCCGCGGTAATAATGTAAATCAAGATAGTTGCCGTATGAATATTCTTCTGCCATCGTTTTTTCCATCGCAATTCCAAGGTACTTCTTGGCCGACTTAAAATCCTTCTGTTCATAATACAATTTACCCAGCTGTATGTATCCCATAATATAAGCAGGGTCTATCTTGATAATTTTTCTGTATACCTCTTCTGACTTCTTTATGTCTTTTTGTTTTCCGTAAAGGTCTGCAATCTGATAAAGAACGTAAACATCATTAGAATCTTTCTTCTGCAGCTTTTCATAAAAAACCAAGGCCTTTTTATAATCTTTGGAAGTTGAGTATGCCATTGCCAAAGATGATGAAAATGTGTTTAACAGACTGTCAGACGTAAATTTATCTTTTATCTTTCCGTACAGGGGTTCAGCCTTATTAAAGTTTTCAGTGTAAATATACATATCCATCAGGCTTTGATAAATATAAAAAGTATCAGGCTGCATTTCTATGCACATATTAAAGTAGTTTTCCGCTTTTGAAAAGTTTACTTTGTTAAGCGAATCCTGTTTTACTATCATTGTGTCATAAACTTTCATCGTGTCACGTTGTTTTGTATAAAACCAGTTCGAATACAGCTTTGATTTGAATGATTCTGCAAGCCTGAAATTATTCTTAAAAAGATTATCCTTCTTTTTTGCAAGAAAAGTTTCATCCTTGTCAAGAGTAGCAAAATCAATCGTACTGCGTAGTTTTGAAAAGCTGTTTATTGCTATCGCAAAATTTAAGTTGCCGTAAAATCCGTAGGAATAAGTCGTAATACCTATCACCTCACCTTTGCCGTTAAACAATGCCCCGCCGCTGTTGCCCGGAGATATTGCGGCTGTTATTTGTATAACTTTATCAAATGTTTTTTCTACCAAAGCATATGTTGCCGGGTCGTTAAAAGAAACCTTTTCATTCTCTCTTAGCGCCGCAATTATTCCCTCGGAAATCGTATACTCAAAACCAAGCGGAGAACCTATAGCATATACGTTCTGCCCAACCCTTGGTAAGTCCGAATTACCGATTTTCACAACAGGGAAAACAAGGTTGTCCTCATTTATTATTCTTAAAATTGCTATATCGTTTTTCTCGTCTACGAATATTAATTCAGCATTATAAAAATTTCCGTCTGAAGTCTTAATCATCAGACTGTCAAACCCGTCTATTACATGGTAGTTAGTTCCTACAAAACCCTTTGAATCAAAAATAAATCCGCTTCCGCTTAAGAGAGTGGTATCTTTAGGTGTTGAGTAATAATAATAACTGTAATAGCTGTCCGTATGGTACCACACAGAAACAAGTGCTGATTTATTTTGTTCGATTATTTGTTCGGCATTAAGATCGTCATCTTTTTTTTCCAGCAAAGGTGAGGGCTTAACTGTTTCCTGTGTTTTTATTTCCTGCGCATATGTTGATGCCAAAAAGAGAAAGAAGAAAAATACAACTGAATAATTCTTTAAAATATAGTATCCTCTCAAATTTTATTTTCCTTTCCAGGTTGGTTTGCGTTTTTCAACGAAGGCCTTCATTCCCTCCATCTTGTCCTCAGAAGCAAATAAAAGATAGAAATTCTTTCTCTCAAAGTCTATTCCCGATTCTATAGTTGTATCAAAAGAGCGCAGAATACTTTCTTTTGCAAGCTGAACAGCAAGGGGGGATTTCGTACAGATTGTTTTTGCTATTGCGGTAGCATCATTAAGGTATTTGTCGTCATCGGATAATTTTGTGATAAGTCCCGCCTGATACATTTCATCTGCGTCAACCATTCTTCCTGTAAGAATTATTTCCATCGCTCTTGCTTTGCCAACAGCCCGTGTTAATCTCTGTGTTCCGCCGGCACCCGGAATAACGCCCAGGTTCACTTCCGGCTGTCCGAATTTTGAAGACTTTGCAGCAACTATCATATCGCATAACATCGCAAGCTCACATCCTCCGCCAAGTGCAAATCCGCTGACTGCCGCAATAAAAGGTTTTTTAAAGCCCCTTATCCTGTCCCATGAAGCAAACATTTCCCTGTAGTATATTTCTACTGCATTTGCATCAGCCATTTCTTTAATGTCTGCCCCTGCTGCAAAAGCTTTTTCGTTACCGGTAATAACACTACATCCGAAATCTTCATTTTTATCCACCGCAAAAAGAACCTCCGCAATCTCACCCATCAACTCTATGTTCAGAGCGTTCATTGCATTAGGCCTGTTAATCTGTATCTGGCAAACATTTAAACCCTTTTCGTTTTCCAACTCTGAAACTAGAATATTCTTATACTGTTTCTTTAAAAACTCTTTGTCGTTCATCCAGTGTAGTTTAAAAATTATTGTAATTGTGGAATTTATGAATACTGCAGAAAAATAACAATGACATCAAACCAATGGAAATAATATAAGCCTTCTTGTTAGTTCAGAATTTAAAAATATCAAAATCTTTCTCACTTTAATCCCCGTTTTAATATTAGTATATTTGTACTCAATTCAGAAGAATTACAAAACTTAAAAATATTTTATGCCGTTTAATTTACGAAACAGACACTTACTTAAACTTGCTGACTTATCTCAGAAAGAAATTAATTTTCTGCTTGACCTTTCACGAGACCTTAAAAGAGCCAAGTATGCAAAAACAGAGCAGCAGCATTTAAAAGGAAAAAACATTGCACTTATTTTCGAGAAAGCTTCGACGCGTACACGTTGTGCTTTTGAAGTTGCCGCTTTCGACCAGGGCGCTCAGGTAACATACCTCGGACCGTCGGGCTCACAAATCGGACAAAAAGAATCTATGAAGGATACCGCCCGTGTTCTCGGAAGAATGTACGACGCAATCGAATACCGCGGATATGGACAAACAATAGTTGAAGAACTTGCCGAATATGCCGGCGTTCCCGTTTACAACGGACTTACAGATGAATGGCATCCCACACAGGCACTCGCAGACTTTCTGACAATGCTGGAACACTCAGATAAACCACTCCACCAGATTAGCTACTGTTATATTGGTGATACTCGTTCAAATATGGGTAACACGCTAACCGTCGATGGCTGTATAATGGGAATGGACGTTAGAATCTGCGGACCAAAAAGTCTATGGCCGGATGCAGAAGTTCAGAAAATGGCAAAAGAATTTGCCCAGAAATCAGGCGGAAAACTTACTATCACAGATAACCCTGCCGAAGCAGTTAAAGGCGTTGACTTTATTTACACAGATGTATGGCTCTCGATGGGCGAAACAGCGGACAAATGGGAAGAAAGAATTAAACTCTTAAAACCTTACCAGGTAAATAAAGAATTAATGTCAGCTACAGGAAATCCAAAAACAAAATTCCTGCACTGTCTCCCGGCATTCCATAATCGCGAAACAAAAGTCGGCGAAGAAATCTTCCAGAAATACGGACTAAACGGTCTCGAAGTCACAGAAGACGTTTTTGAATCCGAAGCCTCCGTCGTTTTCGACGAAGCCGAAAACCGTATGCATACCATCAAAGCTGTTATGGTTGCATCACTTGCAGACTAATACATATAATAATACAATATACATAAACCGAAGGGCGGATTGACTTCCGCCTTTTTCGTTAAATCTTATAAAATTAATAGCTTAAGCCTTACTTCTGCTTCCCCTTTTCTGCTTTTAAGTTAGTATTTGTTATTAAAACCGTCAATCTACACCCTTTTTTTCTTCTTGAGTGCGTTATGACTCCATTATACCTGCATTATGCCTGCGTTTTATTTCAATAGCTATTAGGTCAAAAAATGTCTTATATTTGTAACCTATTATTATGTATTAATGAAGAACTTTTTCGTTGCTAATATTAAAAATTGCAAGTCACGTTGCAGCAACAAAGCCATAAAAAACACGAATTTGAGACAATCTGCTACGGCAGCTTCTCTACCGCCGTCATTATCTCTTCGGATTCTGGCTTTACTTTACTCTTATACCTGCCAACAACGTTCCCCGCTCTTGTCATATCAGAAACTCAGAAAAGTTTTCGGAATTTATAATGCCTGTTTTATCTACGGTGTAATTATTGGTAAAGGTTTTTGGGATTCTTGCATTTGTAGTCTTATTCCATTTAATTTCAAAGGCGCTAAGTTTTCCTTCGTGTTCTTCAATTAAATCTATTTCTTGCTTTTGTTTGGTTCTCCAGAAAAAGTATTTTACATCCCTGTTGTTGTTAAGGTTATACTTTATTCTTTCTGTTATTATAAAGTTTTCCCAAATCGAGCCTGTATCGGTTCTCAGAGATAAAGGAGAAAAATTCCCAATAATGGAATTTCTCAAACCAATATCGTAAAAGTAATATTTCTTTGATTTTCTTATTTCATTACGAACGTTATTGCTGTATGATGATAGTTTGTATAATACATATGTTTGTTCAAGAACGGTTAAATACTTTTCTATTGTCTGGTGGTTTGCTCCCAAATGTCGGGATAATTCGTTAATCGAAACCTCGCTTCCTATTTGCAGTGCTATAGCTTTCAAAAGTTTTTCGAGTAACAGATGATTTTTTACTCCCTCAAGTGAAAATATATCTTTGTATAAATAACTGCTCGTAAGGTTTTTAATTAAATCTTTACTTTCATCCTTCTTCAAAACTACTTCCGGATAATACCCGTAAACAAGACGTAATTCCAGATTTTTTTGCTCTTCAAAAAGGCTTGTATGGTTTACCATTTCTGAAAATGAAAAAGGCAGAATTAAAAACTCATATTTTCTTCCGGTTAAAGGTTCGTTTAGTTTGTTTGCCAGCTCAAAAGAAGATGACCCGGTGGCAATAACCTGTACGGATGAAATATTATCCGTAATAATTTTTATTGCATTCCCGATTTCTGCTATCTTCTGTGCCTCGTCTACAAAAACAATTTCTTTGTTTCCGATTAAGGATTTAAGTTTGTCTGTGCTGGGCTGTGACAATGCCTCCCTGTCACTGAACTCATCACCATTTATATAAAGTATTTTTTGAGATTTTGTTTTTAGAAGTGACATAACCAATGTAGTTTTCCCACTTTGTCGAGGTCCAAAAACCAGAATTGCCTTTCCTTTGAAAAACCTCTCATTGACAATATTAGATAATGTACGTTTTACCATTTTTATACAAACATAACCATTTTGTGACGTATAAGCAATATAGTTATAACTATTTTGTTATTAAAGCTCAAAATGGTTATGTTTTCTAGGAAAGATGTATCACTTCTACGAGCCTTTTCTTCAAAACCCTTTGATGGCAGGGGGGTATGACCCCCGAAACTTCTCTATAAAACCCGCGAAATTAAAAGTTATCTTTTTAATTTAGCGGATAAAATACATAGTATATTTATGTCTTGCCCTACAGCAGCTTCTCTACAGCCGTCATTATCTCTTCTGATTCTGGCTTCACTTTACTCTTATACCTGCCGACAATGTTTCCGTTCTTGTCTATCAGAAATTTTTCGAAGTTCCACGAAATATCTCCTGCGGGTTCGAAACCAATGAGCTTGCTGTATAGCGGGGCTTTGTCATTCCCAAGTACTTTTATCTTATCAAACAAAGGAAATGTTACGTTGTAAGTTGATTTGCAGAAGCTCTGAATTTCTTCATTGGTTCCGGGCTCCTGTCCGCCAAAATCGTTGCAGGGAAATGCAAGTATTTCAAATCCTCTGTCTTTATATTTTTCATAAATCTTTTCCAGACCCTCGTACTGAGGCGTGTATCCGCACTTTGAAGCAACATTTACAATCATCAGAACTTTTCCTTTAAAATCTGAAATAGTTTTTTCTTGTCCGTCCATCGTCTTAATTTTTACATCAGAAATGTTTATCGGGTCAGATTTACTGTTTGTAGTATTACTTTGTGTCACTGTTCTTTTTGAACAGGCATAAGATGTTATCGTGAATGCTGAAATTATAATCAGCAGAAATATTCTCTTCATTATTTTGTTGTTTTAATTTCGTACCAAATAAAACAAACAAAACATTATAAATGGTTCATGTATCTGTTGTTATCTGTCTGCAATGTCTTTTCGGAGTGTTTCGCTTTGCATTCTTCCAACCTCCTCTGCCGCGGCATTTATTGCATACCGGAGTTCTTCCTCGCTCATATTCATCAGCCGTATTGCATTCAATACACTCTTTGTTGTCTGGATTGTTTCATATCCGAATGACGGAATATATACATCATACAAAGGAACCGAAGAAGTTTCATCGTTTTCCCACACTGTGCGTGCAGTGTTTCTGTCTGTAAGTAATGCTTTAGTCGTGGCTCTTACGTATATTCCATAAGCGTTTGATTCTATATAAAATTTCAATAGTTGTGTTTCCATTATAAACCTTGGGTCTTCATCCAGAGACTTTACAGGCATTATTTTGTAGTACGTCAGTAAACCGTCTTTAATTCCGTACATTATGTTTGATGATATACTGTCACCGTTAATTGCATTTCTGAATTTTTCTTTCACCTGTCCTTCGGTGTATCCTGATGCCAGACCGCCTAATATTACACCTATTATTGATTTTGTGTCGTTACCATATCCCGTATTAAACTCTACGTTTACTTTTGAAAGATCGTAGGATACATATTTCTTGAATAAAATTTTCGAAGCTGATAAGTTATAGTTTGCAAGATCATTAGTGTGTGTACAACCGTTTAATAAAACAGATACAAACAATACGACCACTATAATAATTATGTGTATTTTTGTTTTCATGGAAACTCCCTTTTAGTTTTTATACTTTATCAAATAATAAAATGTTTCCTTAATTAAATAATATCACTATGTACACAAAAGTTTCGGAGTTTCTTCAGGATTGGAAGAAGGAAAGTGAAACCACTTTTAAAATATTAAGTAACCTGACAGATGCCTCTTTACAGCAAAAGGTTACCGGTGAAGGCAGGAACATTGCATACATTGCCTGGCACATAATAATTACGATAGGTGAAATGATGAATCGCGGCGGTTTAAGTGTTGACGCACCCGCGGAAGATTCAGATCCCCCTGTAACAGCAGAAGAAATTAAAAGTAAATATGAATATGTTGCAAACAGTTTAGGTTCTGAAGTAGAGGCAAAATGGACCGATGCAATGATGAGCGACGAACTAGATTTATACGGAGAAAAATGGAAAAGAGCATTTTTATGCGAGGCCCTTATTAAACACGAAATTCACCACAGAGGTCAGCTTACGGTTCTGATGAGACAGGCCGGTTTAAAGGTTCCGGGTGCTTATGGTCCGGCAAAAGAAGAATGGTCAAATTATGGTATGCCCGAAGCAAGATAAATTATCCAAATAAAAAAGGGTTGTCAGCGACAACCCTTTTCGTCAAACAATTACTATTATTATAATGTATTACATTTTAAAGTTTTGTAACGTTTGCTGCCTGAGGTCCTTTTGGTCCATCTTCTATTTCGAATTCAACTGTGTCTCCTTCGTTTAATGTTTTATATCCATCTCCAAGAATTGCCTTGAAGTGAACAAAAACGTCTTTCTTTCCATCTACGGTTATAAATCCAAAACCTTTAGATGAGTTGAACCATTTTACGGTACCTTTTTCCATTGTGTTTCCTTTCAAAAAATTAAAATAAAATAATTTATAGAAGCAGCCTATATGTAACATCTGTTTTCCTTAATATCATGAGATATTTATATGAAAAGCAGAAAACCAAAAGCGGGAAATAAATCCATTTCCGCGTTCTTAAGAACAATATTACAAATAACTAAATCTATATACTTATAAATAATATGGTTTTATTATATACAAATATCAAGATAAAAAAACAAAATCGAGGGGGGCGGCGCAAGCCTGTTTAAAAGTAGCCGTAATCAGCTTTCAACAATTAATTTCTGAAATTCTTGAATAATTATTGAACTCATTTCTTATATCTATGTTATTCTTTTATAGCAATAAATTACTATTAACTCATTCAAATTTAAAATCTAAAGGAGTAAAAAATGGCAGGAAAAAATTCAATCGGCTGGTTTGAAATCCACGTTAATGATTTTGACTCAGCAATTAAATTTTATGGAGGTCTTTTTAGTTGGGAATTTAAACAATCACAAAGCACGGGTTCTTCGTATTGGAATATTTTTCCGGGTGAAGGCTCTATTGGCGGAGGGTTTATGAAAAAGAGCAAACCCGAACAAGAAGGCTCTGCAGTTGTTATTTATATCGAAGTGGATAATATCGAAGAGACTTTAAAAAGAGCAGCTGAACTTGGAGGAAAAATTCACACTCAAAAAACAATGATTAATGAAAATGCAGGTTCTTTCGGATTGTTTAATGATCCGGACGGAAACCTGATAGGACTTTGGTCAAAAAATTAATATTCATAAGGTTACGTTATCTCATGTGATAACGTAACCTTCTCTATTATAAAGTTTGTAATCCCGCAAAAGGGTTATTAAAAGTAAACCTTGCGCACGAAATAATATTTACAACGGCCCGGTCGTTAATTCCAGAAATTCAATGTTTGTGGGTTTTTCTACATCCTTCATTGCAACACTCGCATTTAAATTTATTGAATTTGCCGTAATTAATATACCGTCAAACGATGACTGTAAAACATATTTGCTGTTATATACAGAAAACTTTGAGCCGTCTGTATTTTCATAAATATCACAAACGTATCCCGCAATTATTTCTTGTCCGTTTTTCTTCGCCCTCAATATTATTTCTTCTGCGTCAGCAAGCGAAGCAAAGTTCTTTAAATAAAGTTGGTCTTTGTTAATTCTTGATTTTACTGGCTGAACAATGCTTTCTGTGGTAAAGTAAAAGTATATCCACCCGTCTGAGATGTATCTGGTTTCGATATTCTTCTCGCCGTTTATATTCTTTTCAAGCTCCAGTTTAACTCTGTCTGATTTCTTAGTTAAAGTGATATTCCCGCTTCCCGTTCCCGAAACACTATAGACTATAATTATGCACGATGTATCAGTTGGTGTACTTGGAGATACGATTTTAGCCGTTTTCTTTTTCTCTTCGCTGCAGCCTGTAAACAAGATTAAGACCGTTATCGATAAAAGAAGAATATGTTTAAATATGTTTTTCATTAAGATAAAATTGTGATAACTTACTTTAATTGTATTATTTATACAATCGAAAAAATTATGTATTTCCGTTCAGGTTTGTGCCCTCTGACAGATATTTTGTTTTTACCTTAACTAAAGGGTTTTATTTTCGTATAAATATTAAATAAATTCATAGGATTAAAAGGGAAATTGACTTAATAATTTATAAATAAACAAAATAATATGAAAATTAAATTATTTCTTGCAGTACTATTGTTTTGTGCAGTTGCTGGTATTAACGCACAGGATAATATCTGGTATACCACTGTTTTGAAAGAAAACTTTCTCGACAAAAACGGAAATCCCCTTACCGGGAAAGGTGTTGTTGTCGGTGATGTTGATTCTGGCATTGACGTTTTTCATCCGTTCTTCTTTTTTGCCGATGGCGGGGAATATAACTGGATTGATGTAGACAAAGACGGAAAATTTACTCCCGGTCTTGATGCTGTTGATTTAAACGGAGATGGCATTTCTAGCATTACAGAAGTTCTGCGATACATAGAAATGAACAACAACACTATAGAAATGAATAACAACACTTATAATGTTGTAAAGACAGATAAAAGCAACTTCAATCTGGATATGGATTTTCTTTACAATGACAAAAATGGAAATAAGAAAAGAGATTTCGGCGAAAAAGACGGTTTCTCTGAATCCGATCCCTGTTACGGTGAACAGTTTTATATAGTTCTTGATGCAAACAAAAACGGATTTCTTGATGTTGGCGAAAAACTTGTCGGTCTAAAAACTTCAAAAGTTAAAGCTGTTAGAGAAAAGAACGGAACAGTAAGAAGACGCGGGATAGATATAATTAAAACCGAACCTGATACCATACAGCACGGAACAAGCGTTGCAGGTATTGTTCTTGGCGGTCATTTTGGTGTGCAGAAACTTCATGGGTTTGCTCCGGATGCCGAAATAGTAATGGCGAACATTGATTATAATTATACTCCAAGATTTGTAAGAAACTTTCCCGATATGATTAAGTTCTTAAGAGACGAAAAGGTTAACATTCTGTTGTTTGAAGATGGTGAATGGATGAATGAGTTTATGGATGGCTCCACCGAAGAAGAAATGCTTACTAACGAAATAGCAAGAAGTGGTGTAACGGTAATAGGTGGCGGAGGTAATCTTGCCTCCGGTAATATGCTTGTAAGAAAAACACTGAAGAAAGCACAACTTGAAACATTTAAGTTTTCTTCTCCTGCCTCTGGAGAGGGCAAGAAGAATGACGGCTCATTCGTTTCATTTTTGTGGAAAGGTAAAGATAAAAAGGCGGTGTTTACCGTTTTAACCCCGGACAATAAATTGTCTCCCGAAATAAAAGAGACATCTGGAATTTTAAAAGTTGGTAAATATAATATTAACTATGCTCGTGAAGTATCTCCCAAAGGAACAGTAATGATGAGGTTTGCATTTTCTGAAAAAGATTCAGGCTCTGTAAAAGGAGACTGGCAGGTAAAGGTGCAAGCGAAAGATGATATGGATTTGTTTGGGTTTATTGTTGATGTTACACAATCGTGGGGTGGTACAACAAGATGGTATTCTGATTATATTTCAGATGAAGGTTCTGTAACATTTCCGTCTACCGCTGACAGTTGTATGGCTATCGGAGCGTACACGGTAAATTATGCCTGGGGACCACAGGATGGAATAGGCAAACTTTGTTATTATAGCGGCAGAGGCTATAACATAACTGGCAAGGTTGGTATTGAGATTTGTGCTCCCGGGCACTCGACTTTCACTTGCGGACCAAACAACTCTTACACGATGTTTAGCGGCACAAGTTCGGCTGCCCCTCATGTTGTTGGTACTGCAGCATTGTTATTGCAAATAAACCCTGCTCTTACACATTCTGAAATCAGAAATATTTTAAGACATACTGCAACTTCGGATGAAT
>CAIUQV010000385.1 GCA_903901375.1 uncultured Ignavibacteriota bacterium | reverse complement strand
TACAGGGATTATTACTATAAAGTGAAGGACACGTTCAATCACGAATTCAGGAACACACACCTTGGAATGCTGATGAATTACTGTTTCCTTAGGTACAGGGTGAAAGACAAGGACAGATATTTTCTTTCTGAAGGGCACAGGATACTTTACGACTTCATAGACGGGAAATACTACGTGAACGAGAATACGGAATACCTTCATTCCACTATTTACAGGAACTACGTTGTTTACTGCGCTACTAAGGACAGGAAAGAAATGCTGATGAAGTTTATAGAAAACCATACCGATAAACTGAACCCTGCCGAAATGAATATGATGAAGGATTTTGCGATGGCTCATTACTGCTATGCGAACGGACAATACGAAGCAGGACTGAAACACGCTGCAAAGCTGAACAATGCGAAGTTCTTTTATAAGTTTGACCTGATATTCCTGAAAATAAAGCTGTACTACGAAACTGGAGACCTTGTAAGTCTGGAAAATATGGCGGGAATACTGAAACACAATCTGCAGACTGCGGAGATTTTCAATGCGAACGAAATGAAGAAATTTGAATACCTGATATACTGTCTTCAGCTTCTGATTAAAGCACACGAAAAATATGAAAAGAAGCAGGACCTCCTGGACTTTGAGTACCTGCTGAAAAAGATTGACGCTAAGCCAAGTTTTGCGATAAGAAACTGGCTCAGAGAAAAAGTGATAGAGTTTATAGTTAAATATAATTAATACAATAAAACCCATTTAATCATGGGACTTAATAAATACATAAAATTATAATACGATGAAAAAGTTAATTATTCTTTTTGTATTTGCCCTTATCTTCACTGAAAGCGGGATATCACAGCCCTTTTTCTATCAGTGGAATCCCGTCAGCAGTCCTGTAACGGGCAATTTAAACTCGATGTACTACAGCATACCGCTTTACCTGATTGCAGGGAATGGCGGAAAGATACTGTATTCGAGCAATGCAGGAATGAACTGGAACGTTTCAAACACAGGCATTACTGCAAACCTTTATTCTGTTTACGGAGGCAGTAATATTATGGCAGCAGGTGCCTCCGGAACGATTATCAAAAGTACGGACAACGGATTGAACTGGAGTGCGGTCGTGTCTCCTACTGCTAATAATATTAATTCAGTTTCCAATTATGTTTCTTCAACTTACAAAATAATTTGCGGAGACGGCGGAAAGATTTACACAACTACAAATCAGGGTGCGAACTGGACTGAAGTGACATCGGGAACGGCAAATTCTCTCAGGAGTATTTATTTCAACAGTTCGATTTCTTCGTTCAGAAATTACATCTGCGGAGATAACGGTACATTCCTGAAACTGATTTACACATTGCCAACACCTGTCCTGGTAACGGTTATTCCTTACAGCACGGGCGTTACGAACAATTTTTACTGCGTGAGTGCACTTGGTGATTCTTCAAAGATAATGATTGCCGGTTCGGGAGGAATCATTATGAAGTCAACTAACGGAGGATTGAACTGGGTACAGCAATCGAGCGGAACAACAAACTCACTCAGGTTCCTGAACGTCATTTCGGCAACCGACATCTGGGCAGGCGGTGATAACGGAACTATGCTCCATACGACTAACGGCGGTACAAGCTGGGTAGCACAAACTGTCAACTCAGCGGCAGGATTAAACGCAATGCTCTTTGTTACTAACATTAAAGGATATGCTGCAGGTACAGGCGGGACGATACTCGAATCGAATTTCCCACCCCCTCTGACAGACACTACAGTTAAGAGGTTAAAGCTGGATGGCGCTAATATCAGTGCTTATTTCCAGAGTACGGGTATATACAACCAGAACACAACAAACGGAAACACTGCCGGTTTTGAATGGCCGAAAGGTACAGGAAAATTTGC
>CAIUQV010000384.1 GCA_903901375.1 uncultured Ignavibacteriota bacterium | reverse complement strand
GATCCTACAATAAAATCGGCTCAAACGATTAGTAAATATTTAACTTGCAAATAGTAATAAATATCTTTAATTTTAATCATTGGGAAAGTATCTATTCAAAGAAAGATACTTTAGTGTTAAAAAATATTAGGGTTATGGATTGAAGAACTGTTAATAATATCAGTACTTTGAGCTATAGCCTTTTGTGTTTTAAAGAGTAGATGAAGTTGATATATTAGATAAAAGATTAATAAGTAATTGATTGGATTTGTAAACGTTCTTTATAAATAAGATTTTAACGTAGCTTTTAGCTTAATTCTACTTAGAAAACTGGTAATTTTCAAACCGTGTTGAATTGGCATAAAGTTGCGTCCTGATATGGACGCCGCTTTATTATGTCTTTCACGGTAGGTATACCAGTACCTCTAAGTAGGATGTGATGTAAGTTGCGTCCTTTTTTTATAATTAAAACGAAAGGTACTACAATGAAAAAAATGTTACTTATTATTTTCCTGCTCTGCACACAAATGAGTTACTCACAAAGTGGGTGGTTTCAACAAGTCAGTGGTGTTTCAAACGATTTATGGTCAATTAGCATAACAGATAGCATGAATTATTGGGCTGTAGGATCAACCCCGGGTAATGGAGTGATTCTTAGAACTAGCAATGGAGGTCTAAACTGGTTTCAACAAACAAGCCCAACAACAAATAGTTTGTTTTCCTGTAAATTTGTAAATGCTAATACTGGTTGGATTTCAGGTAGTGGTGGTGTAATGCTTAAAACAACTAATGGAGGAACTTTGTGGGTTTCTCAAACTTCAGGATCAGGTGTTGATTTATGGGCTTTATATTTTATTGATGCAAATACTGGATTTTGCGGAAACACAAATGGGCAAATAATCAAAACAACTAATTCCGGTAGTAATTGGGTATTGCAAACTACAACTAGTGGAACAATACCAAGTAATTTTCACTTTATCAATATCAACACAGGATATTATGCTGGAATTTTAAACTCTGTAAACGGAGGTGTTTACAAGACAACAAACTCCGGTACAAGTTGGACAATACTATCAACAGGAACGATACCTACTGCCGAAGATGTGTTTTTTTTGAATGAAAGCACGGGATGGGTTTGCGGGCAAAGTGGTACAATTATAAAAACAACAAATGGTGGAAATAATTGGACAAATCAAAGCTCTGGAACTAGCTTAAATATTTTTGAAATATATTTCGCAGATCAAAACACAGGGTGGGTTGTAGCTGGTGACGCAGGAAACCCTTCAAACGGATTAATATTAAAAACTACAAATTCCGGGTTAAACTGGTATACACAATTAACAGCAACTGGGTTGTATTCTATTAATTTCAACAATAATGATATTGGTGTTGCTGTTGGCAAAGGTGGAAAAATTTATAAAACAACAACATCGGGGGAATTATTACCTTTAGCACCAACATTAATATCGCCATCGAACAATTCAACTAATGTTGGTCTAACGCCAACATTATTTTGGAATACCGTTTCCGGTGCAACAAGTTACAAAGTACTGG
>CAIUQV010000383.1 GCA_903901375.1 uncultured Ignavibacteriota bacterium | reverse complement strand
TTTCGGAATCACTTATCTTGCAACAAAGGATTTAAGTATCGGACTTGCTGTCAGGGATTTAGGCGCAAAGTATAAATGGGAAACATCGGGCGTTTACGGAAACAACGGAACAGTTACGGAAAATAAATTCCCGACTATCGTGGATGCCGGTGCATCGTACAACCTTCCGAAGAACCTTGGTGTGGTTTCGCTCGGAGTGGGCACGTACATTAATCCAAAGTTTGAAACTAAAGATGAGTTTGGTGTAATAACCAAAAGTGAACAGAAGTATAATTTTACGTTAAGGTTTGGCGGTGAAGTGAACATAAACGAATACGTGAAGGTTAGAGCAGGCGTGGACAGGATGGATTTAAACTCGGATGACTTCTTCGGGAACATAAAGCCGGGCGCGGGTATCGGAGTATCAAAGACGTTTTCCAAAAGCGTGACGCTTGGTGTGGATTACACATTTCAGCTTGAGCCGTATTCACAAAAGCCGATGCAGAACATAGGAATTGCATTTAAGTTCAGATAATCATTTTATATTTTATTATATGAGAAAAATAAGTTTATTAATATTAATTCTTGTCCTGTTTACGGGTATAACATACTCGCAGAATGACGGGGCAGCAAACACTGGTCTGGCATTCCTTAAGCTTGGAATTGGTGCAAGGTCAATCGCAATGGGTGAAGCTTTCAGCTCGCTTGTTGATGATGGTACTGCGTTCATATACAATCCTGCAAGGATGAATGCATCGGAAAACGGAAACGTTACTGTGATGTTTAATAAGACAATGCTTGATATGACTACGAACTACGTCGGGGCAAAGTTCAGGGTGAAGAAACTCGGTATCGGAATCGGGCTTTTAAAAACCACAGTGAGTGACATCGAAGTGCGCAACACGCCCGGAGCACCGGTTGATAAATTCAACGCTGATAACTTCTCAGGCGGATTAAGTTTAAGCTACGAAGTCTATCAGAACCTTTCTATAGGTATGACAGGAAAGCTGGTGTATGAAAAACTTTATATCGATGAAGCGTCGGGGTTTGGAATGGACTTTGGTGCAAACTACCTTTATAAAAATTTATCAATTGCTGCTGTAGTATCAAACGTTGGCTCGATGAATCAGCTTAAAACAGAAGAAACTAAAATGCCGACATCATTAAGGTTCGGCGCAAGTTATTTATATAAGAAAGACAATTTAAGTGTTACGGGTGCAGTGGATGCTTTTAAAGTTATTTACGGCGGAAGTTTTCACGGACACTTCGGTGCAGAAGGCGGTTACAAAGATTTCATATTCCTTCGTGCAGGTTATCAGACGGGTTATGATAACAAAGGATTTACAGCGGGTCTGGGTCTGAAGTATAAGACACTGACTCTCGATTATGCCCTGCAGCCTTATTCAACAGGATTCGGTTCGGGCAACTCTTTATCGCTGGGATTTAATTTTTAATCAGATACATACTTATTGTCTTCCTGAAGAATAAGACTGAATGATAAATATATTAAAATATTTTGACGAGAAAAAGAATACGAAGAAAATCTATCTTTTTCTCGTTGTCTTTTTAGTGCTGATAAAGGTTCATTCAATCGTCACAACCGATATTCAGCCGTGGGATGAAGGAATGTACGCAACTCGTGTTCTTTCAATCAAGGAATCAGGTGATATTATTGACCAGAGCCAGCATTCAGTCGGGAAGTTTTATTCGGGCTCGCATCCTCCGCTCTTAATCTGGCTCGGATACATTGCGACATCTGTTTTCGGAATGAACAATGTAGTACTCAAAGGATTGATATTTATTTTCAGTCTGGCAGTCTTATGGCTGCTGATGAAAATTGGTTCAAATGTTTATTCTCCGCGGGCCGGTATTATCGCCGCAATAATCTTCTGCAGTAATCTGATATTCAACATATTCGCAAAGAG
Source organism: uncultured Ignavibacteriota bacterium (assembly GCA_903901375.1). Classification (GTDB taxonomy): domain Bacteria; phylum Bacteroidota; class Ignavibacteria; order Tepidaquicellales; family Tepidaquicellaceae; genus CAIKZJ01. The sequence continues at coordinate 814 of CAIUQV010000383.1, read as the reverse complement.
ATTCCAGTTCGATATTCCTTATACATTCCTTATACTTCTTGCATTTCTTTATTTCCTGAAATATCTTGATACCGGAGAGAAGAAATACAATTACTACAGCGGAGTCGTATTCGGGCTTTGCCTTATGATTAAAATACTTGTCGGCTTCTTTATCCCGATGACAATCTTCATCTGGTTTCTGTTTTTCAGGAACAAGACTAAGTATACAATCAAAGACCTTGTGGTGCTTAGTTCTATCGGAATTATCATTGCTGCTCCCTGGCATGCTTATATGTTCATCAAATACGGTTGGGAGTTTTTCAATTACTTCTTCTTCTATCATATTTACGAAAGAGCACTGTTCGGTGTAGAACACAACACTAAAGGCTCAGGTTATATATATCACATAAACTATTTGTTGACGATACTTCCGTTTGGAGCAATAATATTGTTTGGTGCTTTCAAAAAGTTGATGAACATTAAAACTTTGAAAGCGAAGGAAGCATTTATACTCGTATGGTTTCTGATTGGATTTATTATCATAACACTTTTTAAGACTAAGCTTGAAGTTTACATCTTGCTTATACTTACTCCTGGTGTTTTCATTGCCGGTGCTTATCTGGAAATGCTTGATTTGTTATCAAAGAAGGAAAAACTGATATTGCTTGTTGTAACTTCATTAAACGTGTTCTGGGCTGTGCTGAATTACTTCAGGATTGAATTAGCTTATCCTTTAAATTCTCAGACGCTTCCAAAAGTCATTTTCATTTCGTCTGTGTGGTTTGTGTTGTCTGGTATTACAGTGTTTTACTGGTTCAGGAAAAATTATTCAATC
>CAIUQV010000382.1 GCA_903901375.1 uncultured Ignavibacteriota bacterium | reverse complement strand
TGTTTCTACCTGATTTACTGCAAGGTTGAAAGGTCCGACTCCGAGCACGTATGCATTACCGCCTGGTCCTAAAGAATCGTTAACTATTCCGCTGCTTAATCCGTCCCATTTTTCCTGTGTCGTGAATCCATTCAGTATATCAGTGGATGCATAAATCTTGAAGTTCATCGTCTGGTTTGTCATCAGTCCAAGACCAAGATATTTGTTCGGAACGCCTGTATTGTATGTGTATGCAAGTTTATTTGCCGAACTTAACCTGGAAATATTTGCCGAATTGAAAATTCCGTCCGGTGACATCCACGTGAAGAGTCCTGCATATACGTTCGAAAGTGCCGTTCCGCTTGTGTTCTTTATCTTATACTGTAAAAGTACGTAATCCTGGTCAGGCGATGTGGTGAACTCGTATGAATAAGCTTCCACTTCAACTCCGATTTTATTTGAACCCGCTCCGTCGTCGTTGAATTTTCCTGCTCCGTCCTGTGCAGAATGTGTTCCCGGTGTGGTTAATGAATATGCATTAATACCTACGAAATCTGTGTCTGAAGCATTAGCAGGTGTCTGAGCACGTCTGACGACGTCCGATACTTTTGTGTTGCTTGTTCCTATCATCAGTCCGCCTTCGTATATGTTATTCGTAGTTCCTGTTCCTATAAAAAGTCCCGAGCCGTATGCCTGTGCTTTTTTCCCTACATTTCCGTCCCTTGTGAGACAAAGTTTCATGTTGTTTGCCGTGTGTACTGCAAATCCCTGTCTGAACCTGACGGTAAACGTGTTTGCATTATCGTCTGTGTAACAGCTTGCAGAATTCTTAAGTTTGAATGTTATGTCTTTGTCGAATGCGCAGGACGACAATGCTTTCACTTTAAATGTGTTATTTAAAGCAGTGCCGAAGTTTGCGTACGCTCCGATGCTTCCTACGTATACTGAGTCCTGAACTATCTGCACGTCTGTGCTGGTTGTTGTGAGTCTTAAAGATGCATTCGAACCCGCAAAGTGTGTGTTCTTCAGGTTCATCTGAAATGCTATGACTTCGTTAACGTCGTATACTTTATCGTTGTTACCGTATATAGAATCGTTTGGTGTTACGGATACTACTTTAACTATCGGAACATCTGATAAACACTTGAAAGCATTCACTCTGCCAGTTCCGAGAAGTCCAACGTATGTCGGGTTGAGTGCATAAATACTGTCAACTCCAAGGAGTAATCTGTCGTATACCTGCTGCTGTGTCCAGGTAGGATACTTTGACCATATTAAAGCAACCGTCCCCGCAACTACCGGTGATGACATTGATGTTCCGCTCAGGTTTGTGTATGAGTCGTTGTAGATTGTGCTTATAATATCCTGCCCCGGACCGGTTATATCAACCGTAGAATGGTAGTTCGAGAAAATTGTTTTCACGTCTGTGTTTGTGGATGCTGCAACCGAGACAACATTATTGTAAGATGCAGGATACCTTGCCCAGTTTTGCCCGATACCGTTTGCGTCTCCGTTACCCGCTGATGCGCAGATAATCGTTCCGTTATTCCATGCATTTGTACATACTAACTGCGAGTATGAACTGTAGCTCGATGTTCCGAAACTGCAGTTAATAACTTTTGCACCGTTCTGATAGCAATAAACGATTCCGTTGTCTGTGTTATACAGAAGCGATTCAGGGTTTGAATCGTCTGTGTGTTTTGATATTAAGAGCTTAACTTTAAAACCTATACCCGCACCGTGTACTGAATTGTCAGTTACCTGCGATGCACATCCCGAAACGTGGGAACCGTGTGTATTTCCTGCCGGCTGAATCTGAGGGTTATTATCATTCCCGTAAAAATCCCAGCCTTTCCAGTCGTCGATGAAACCGTTTCCGTCGTCATCAATTCCGTTTACAGGGTCGCTGTACCTTATCTTTATGTTTGCCGCTAAATCCGGATGGTCTAAATCGCTGCCGGAATCAACGATACCTATCGTTACAGTTGTATCGCCCTTTGATAAATCCCACGCCTGGTATGAATTGATTTTCTGTATATGCCATTGCGTGTTCATCACAGGGTCATTAGGTACGTAATCAGATTCATACACAAAACTTGGCTCAGCCCAGTCGAGTAAATCTTTATTATCCCTCAGTACCATAGCTGCCGCATCAAGCGGGTCTAAAGACCTGTCATATTTAATCTGGAAAATCTTGGCAAGTTCTTCGTCGCCAATCATCCTTTTTCTGAAATCTGCTTTCAAAGGATGCATCTGCCAGACGTTATTCACGCTTATGTCTGTGAGAATTTTGTCAACGTTTGAAATCCCTACAGAATTCTTTGAAAATCCTGTTACTTCTTTCTTGAATTTTATATTAATAACCCCGACCTGATACATCGTACCGTTGCTTCTCTGAATAACATTTCCCTTTATAACGTATTCACCGCTGTCATTAAAAGCAAAGAATGAAAATGATACAGAAAGCAATATTAATAAGCTTACTGATATTTTCACGCTGGTAATTAAGTTTTTCATATATGTTAGATTAAAATTTTGTAAATATCTTATAATGTAATAGTTAAAAATAACATTGTTCTGCTATGGAGAGATTTAACTATTCTTTTCAAAATTATAAATATTAGTATGCAAAGGCAATGTAAAATTCAAATCAATCCCTGAAGTCGCCTGCGATTCGTTATTACATAATTCTCAGCGAACTCTGTGACTACTCCGTGTCCTCCGTGAACCTAACAAAGACTCTTTCTCTAATTTTGACTTTAATTTTTCCCATATATCTCTGATTTTTATCTATGCTAAATCACTCAGACTACATCAAACTGAATAAACCGTTCTACACACGCGATACAGTTACTGTCGCAAAAGAACTGCTCTGCAAATATATATTTAAAAAACACGGCAAGTCTTTCCTCTGCGGAAAGATTGTCGAAACAGAAGCTTACCTCGGTGATGAAGACCCTGCCTGCCATGCTTTCAGGAAAATCACTAAACGTAACGAACCAATGTTTGAATCGGGCGGTATTGCTTACGTTTATTTCATTTACGGTAACTATTACTGTTTCAATGTCGTAACGGAAAAGCAGGGCATCGGCTCAGCAGTACTTATCAGAGGAGTTGAACCTGTAGACGGAATTCAGGCAATGAAGAAAAACAGGGGAGTGATTAAAAAAGACTATGAACTTTCAAACGGTCCTTCGAAATTTTGTCTTGCTTTTAATATAGATAAAAAGGATAATTGGGAAGATTTAACTAAAGACAGAATATTTATATCGAAATACAGGAAGAAGGAATCCATAACAGTAAGCGTGGCAAAAAGGATTGGCATTAAGGAAGGTGCCGACCTGCCTTACAGGTATTTTATTAAAGATAATCCTTATGTCACAAAACATAAACTTAACAAGGAAATTATAACGGAGATAACATTATGAAAATAAAGTTCTGCGGTGCAGCTAAAACAGTAACTGGTTCACAGCATTTGCTTGAAATCAACGGTAAGAAAATTCTTCTCGACTGCGGTATGTTTCAGGGGAAACGTGAAGAATCATTTCAGATGAACAGGAAGTTCCTGTTCGAACCGAAAGATATACACGCCGTGATACTTTCGCACGCACATATAGACCACGCAGGAAACCTGCCGACTCTATGTGCAAAAGGGTTTACGGGCGATATATACACAACTCCGGCTACACGCGACCTATGTTCCATAATGCTCCTTGATAGTGCTTTCATACAGGAAAAGGATGTTGAGTTCGTGAATAAACGACGCGAGAAAAAACATCAGCCGCTATTCAATCCGTTGTATACTGTAGAAAATGCAAAGCAGACTATCGAACAGTTTAAGTCTGTTTCTTACAATAAAAGTTTTTACATTGATGGTCTCGGTGATAACGTGAAAGTGATGTTCTGCGATGCCGGACATATTCTCGGCTCTGCTTCTGTTGTTCTGGAAGTAACTGAAAACGGCAGGACTTTTAAACTCGGTTTCACGGGCGACCTTGGAAGAAAAAATCTGCCGATACTTAAAGACCCTGAGTTTATGGGCAATGTGGATTATCTGATTACTGAATCGACTTACGGCGGTCTGTACCACGAACCTGCGGATAAAATTGAACAGGGACTGCTGGATACCATAACCGATGCTCTCTCTACAAAAGGAAAAATTATTGTACCTTCCTTCAGCGTAGGCAGAACACAGGAACTCGTGTATGAAATTTCCAAACTCACAGCGGCGGGTAAGCTTCCGCATTTTCCTGTTTATGTTGACAGTCCTTTGTCAGTAAACGCCACTGAAGTTTTTAAACTTCATCCTGAATGTTTCGACGAAGAAACGTATAAACTTCTCGCATCAGGAGTGAACATATTCGGGTTTGAGAATATTAAATACGTAAAGAATGTTGAAGAATCAAAGAAACTGAATTCAGTTAAAGGTACTGCAATGATTATTTCTGCGTCTGGTATGTGCGAAGCAGGAAGAATTCTTCATCACCTTTTAAACAACGTGGGTAACGCAAAGAACACTATTATGATTATCGGTTATATGGCAGAGCACACACTCGGACGTGAATTAATAAAAGCATCCGATAAACCGGGATACAAGGTGAAAATATTCGGCGAGGAACATGTTGTGAAGGCTAAAGTTAGAATACTCAATTCGTTTTCCGCACACGCAGACAGCGGGGAAATTCTTGACTATATGAAACAGTTCGACAGGGAAAGACTGAAGAAAATATTCCTTGTACACGGGGAATCACCTCAGCAGGAAAACCTGAAAACAATATTGAACTCTAATGGCTTTAAAGAAATTGTAATACCTGAACGTGGCACAGAAATAGAAATATAATTTTATTAACTAAACAAATAAAGCTATCAAAAAGACAGAGCAGATAATATTCGAATTAAGACCCTCCTCCGTACACGGAGTCGGTGTCTTCTCAACAGCAAAAATTAAGAAGGGGACTAAGCTTCCGCTCTTCGACGATGAAGACCATACATTCCTTCACGAATCAGAAGTAAAACATACAAACGTCCCGTCACGTGTTCTCGGTAAATACTCAATCCATTTTCCCGAGGATAAAGGTTACAGTACTCCGAAAAACTTTAACAGAATGTCTGTCGGCTGGTTCCTGAACCATTCAAACGAACCAAATGCCGAAAACGATGAGCACTATGATTACTACGCTATCAGGGACATTCCAAAAGGCGCAGAAATCTTAATCGATTACGATAAACTGTAAACATCAGAATTATTGTAGTAATGCTCAACTGTGTCATGGTTGCAAATTCTAGCATAGAATACCAAAACGATTTCAATCCCGTCAGGGATTGAATATCAGTAGATACAATATTGAAATATTCTTCAATCCCTTTAGGGATTGCATATTAGTAGCATTGAAAACCAAAACGATTTTAATCCCTTTAGGGATTATATGTTAGTAGAAACAAATCAAGCAAAACCCAGAAATCCCATCAGGGATTACATATCAGTAGATACAATATTGAAATATTCTTCAATCCCGTCAGGGATTAAAAATTCGTAAAAATGCCTTCTGCCCTCATTCCCGCTAAGGAATATACATTAGTAGGTAGTAATATTCTAAATGTCATATCCCTTTAGGGATTATGTACCGCAGTTTTAGACGTAAAAATATATATTTCAATATTTTATAATAATCTATACTTTAATAAAAAAACATTATGTCTAACACTTACACACAATTGTTTGTTCAGATTGTATTTTCCCCAATGCGAAAAACTGCATTAATCAAAAGCAGTTTTGAAGAAGAGCTGTACAAATATATCACCGGTATCATAAAAAACAACAGACACAAACTTTATTGCATTAATGGAACTGAAGATCATATTCATATTCTTGTCAGCGTTAATCCCGAACAATCAATTTCAGAGCTTGTACAGGACATCAAAAGAAGTTCTTCCAAATGGATTAATGAGAATAATTTATGTCTTGGAAGATTCGAATGGCAGTTAGGATATGGAGCATTCACTTATTCCAAATCACATGTTAAATCTGTTATCAGTTATATCAATAATCAGAAAGTTCACCACAAGAAAATATCTTTTCTTGATGAATATAAAATGTTTTTAGAAAAGTATGAGATAGAATATAATAAGAAATACATATTTAAAGACCCTAATTTAGAATAATACCTAATTTAACATATAATCCCTAAAGGGATAAAATCTTTTGGTTACTCCTTGCCTACTAATATTTTATCCCTAAAGGGATATGCTACTAATATTTTATCCCTAAAGGGATAAGATCTTTTGGTTACTCTGTGCCTACTAATGTTTTATCCCTAAAGGGATAATCTTTAATCATTTAAATAACAACCTTTATCGCATTAATTGTTATTTTTCTTTAATTCCCGATAGGGAATAAATGTTAGTAGGTAATATGATTAAAATAATTCCTAATCCCTTTAGGGATTATATGTAAATATATATTTTGTATAGCACTTCAACGCACACCCATTCCCTTTAGGGATTACATATCAGTAGATACAATATTGAAATGTTCTTTAATCCTATCAGGGATTATATATTAGTAGATACAATATTGAAACATTTTCAATCCCGTCAGGGATTGCATGTTAGTCTTGTTACTCTTTTGGTGCTTTGGTGTTTTAGTGGTAAATCTTTTATGCCTAAAATATAATCAGTTAATATCAGTCTCTTTCATAAAAAATCCGTGTGCCAATCTCTTTAGTAAAACTCTCTCAGTCTTTTCTTTCTTTATCTGGTATACTAAACCCCACAGTGCTTCCTTTTCCCTGTTCACTCTCAACACATATTTTCCCTTTATGCTTTTCAACAAACTCTTTGCAAAGTATCAATCCCAGTCCCGAACCCTTCTCGCCTCTCGTCCCAATTTCACTCTTATTCTGCACATCTATCCTGAAAAGATTTGCAATAGTTTCTTTATCCATTCCCGTACCCGTATCCTTAACGCATATTTCCGTATTCCCGTTTACCCGTCTTCCTGAAATTACAATTTCTGAATTATCATAAGAATATTTCAAAGCATTATTTATAAGGTTTCTTACTATCGTATTCATCATATCCGTATCGAAATATGCAATCAGCTCATCTTTAAAAACAGTAGTGATTTTTATGTTTTTAGCCTTCGATGCTGCCCTGAAAAGACTGATAATATCTTCAATCAGACTTTTTAGGCTGTTCCTTTCAGGTTTATATTCAATGTTGTCCCTCTGTGATTTTCCCCACAGCAGTAGTGTCTCAAGCAGTTCAAAAGTTTTTGCAGATGAGTTTTTCAGTATTTCCAGGTTTTCCCTGTAATCAATTTTCAGGTCTTCAAAGCTCATCCTGCTCATCATATCGATGAATGATGCCATATTTCCAATCGGACTTCTTAAATCATGTGCAAGTATAGAGAAGAACTTATCCTTTGTTGCGTTTAATTCATGCAGCTTTTCTTCAGTTAACTTTCTTTCTGTGATATCTATAACAGAACTTATCCTGCAATTCTTTCCCTCGAACCTTACGTTTCTTGACGATATTAAACTTGTATGCTTCTTTCCTGTAATGTTAGTATATTTAAGCTCAAAATTATTCACTTCTCCGTCTTCTTCCATTTTCTTAAGAAATCCGTTTTCTGTATCGTCATTGTCCTTAAACAAATCTTCTGTCGTCAGAATTTTTGTTCTGTCCTGGGGTATATCAAAATAGTCTGCAGCAGGTTTATTATAATAAATGATATTATTATTTTCTCTTTCTACAATAACTATAGGAAATGGATTGTTGTCTATTAGCAGACGGAAATCCTGTTCGCTTTCTTTCAGTTCTTTAGTCCTCTCTTCAACTGTCTGCTCAAGATTTCTGTTGATTTCTATTATCTCATTTTCCATTCTTTTCCTGTGCCTGATGTTGTAGAAAAGCAACAATATCAGCAGTGTCTCAAGCGTAACAAAAAGTAATCCGCCTTTCACATAATTTCCGTAAAGCTCCCAGAATGTGTACACCTTGCCTTGCACCGTACTTCCTTCAGGAATGTTCGAATCGTCTATGTTATACCTTTTCAGTTCCTTCCAGTTAAAAATATTCCTGCATATTGAAACATACTTAACCGGCTGATTCTTGTCATAAATTCCCTTCATTATTTCTATCCCTTTTTCAGCCGTGTACCTGCCGAGCATTTCATTACTGTACATAAACCCGCCCATCGAACCTAATTCCAGAAACTGGTCGAATGCTCCGTATATTGGAACGTGTGCGGCTTCTTTTATTTTGTTAATTACGTACATTGCAGGAAAAGTAGTCTGACCGTTTGCCTCCGTGCTGAAACTGAAGAAGTATATTACGGAATTGTTTTCTGCATTCTTTAACTTATCTATAATCTCATCAAGCTTAAGCATATTAAGAAACTCTACGTTTAGCTTGTCTGAAAACGCAGCAGCACGTTCAGTTGCTTTTTTTGTAACCTCTTTCTCGAATTCAGAATTACCGATTACAAAATACACTTTCTTCGTGCCCGGTTGTATTTTCAAGATTGTAGTAAATGCCGAATCGAAATTGTAATAACTTAGTACAACCGAATAATTTTCAGGTAATTTTAACTGTTCTACTCCGTCTGCCACATCGCCTGAAAGCAATATAGGCGCATTCGGAAATATTTCTTTGTATTTCAGGAAAATTGTGGAATATCTTCTTGTCTGATGAACCACAAGGTCGGGAGGATTGTCTTTGTACTTTTCAGTCAGGAACGCAGCTAAATGTTCCGGATAGTGCACACTTTTAATTCTTCTTGGCAGTTCAAAATATTCAAACATATATTCAACATCAAAAGTACTCTCGTTATTCATTCTTTCCTTAAACCCTTTTGCGAATAAAAGCGATGTTGGCAGTTCGGGTGACGAACTGAAAGTTACAAGAACTCTTTTAATAATTTTATTACTCTGAGCTGCAACGGGTGTGTTGTAAATTATTAATAACAGCAGACAGAAATATACTAGTATATTCCTTATTTGAGAAAGCAATATATGCAGCTTAATTTTCTTGTTCAAAAGATGATGAAGTAATAGCCTGTACAAATCTATTCATTTCATTCGATTTATTAAACACAAAAAATTATGCGGCAATA
>CAIUQV010000381.1 GCA_903901375.1 uncultured Ignavibacteriota bacterium | reverse complement strand
TGATGCAAGCGATGCAGTCACAAGATTTATTTTTGATGAAAAACTTGGGTTCAAAGTAGCTGACAAACTCTGGTTGGAAGCGGTTTTCACAATAGGACCTATTTTTAATTACAGCGATATTAATGCGTTTATTATTTACAACAATATTGACCAGATTAAATACAAAGCCGGATTTAATATTATATCTCCGGTATCTGATAACGTTGAACTTTCTTTCAGGTATTTATTACTTTCACAGAATTATGATGTAACTACCACTAATTCTAATTTAACAGATATCACAAAAACTAATAATTTATTAATTCATAAACTCATTGGAGGTATCAAATGGACATTCTAAAAAAATCTAAAAAACTTTTCTTGTTTGTGTTTGTTCTCCTTGTTGTTTCGCAGATTTATGCACAAAAAAGCGGAACATTCTCGAACGACGATTTGCAAAACGCTTTTAAATTAAGCTACAAGTACGAGGCAAGCGGACAATACAAAGAAGCGATAGATGCACTTACACCGGTTTACAGCGCAAGTAATTACGAGGTGAATCTTAGGCTTGGCTGGCTAAACTACTTATATTTACAACACAAAGACGCTATGCAGTATTATCAAACAGCTATGAAGATTATGCCATATTCGATAGAGGCAAGGCTTGGTTACGTCAATCCTGCTGCGGCTTTAGAAGACTGGGCAAAGGTCGGAGATATGTATAACGAAATACTTGGAATAGACCCTAACAATTCTTCTGTCTTATATAAACTTGGACTTGTCTATTACTACAGACCAGATTATCAAAAAGCTTACAATTGTTTCGAAAAAGTTGTTAATATGTATCCGTGTGATTATTCTTCAGTATTAATGTTCGGGTGGACAAACTATCAGCTCGGACGCGGTAAAGATGCAGAGGCTTTGTTCAACAAAGTACTCCTTTTAAGTCCAAACGATGCTTCGGCACTTGAGGGACTTGGACTTTTAAAGAAGAAATAAACATTATAAAAAGAGGGGTATTGCTTATACCCCTCTTTTAACTTCATCGGTTATTATTTCAAATCACATAAATTTTTCCCATAGAATACTCCCTGTGTTCATATCTATGCAGACTGCTTTTAGCATTGTTATAAAAACTAATTTATCGTCTGAATACAATACTCTTTTCGTTCTTAGATTAGGACTCCCTTTTGAAAACACATAGTCAAAGCTTCCCTTTTCATAAACTTTATCCGGCTCATAAAATATGTTTGGAAGTAATGTTGTCCACATAAAAGCTACAGATTTATCCTCCGGGTTATAACGTGCTTTAGATATCAGGATTTTTGCGGTATCTGATGCTGTAGTGCTATGGATTATGAAAAATCCTTTATCCCGGCTGATTACAAGATTTATCTTTTCATCACTTGCTTTAATAAGCTTTTCGTTCTCTCTCTCAATATCTTTTTGTTCACGATTAACATTTTGCCTCATTCTCTCTACCATTTTTGCTTTCCACATATCTGTTTCGTCTTTCTGCTCTTCTATCAAAGTATTTAACGAATCAATAATTCTTTGTTTCTTTTCTATCGCTTTCAGTATGGGAGCAAAATACTCGGGGTATACGTATTTTGCGGGAATAACTCCGGAACTAAAAAGAAACTCACCCTTTAGAAAATCCGGTTCTTCTATATCTTTGCTGCCTATACGAAGATGCTTTCTTGGGTCGCCGGATAATGATGCATGAAGATCTTTATCCAGATTCATACTCGTACTTTGCGTAGATTCGTCAAACTTAAAATTTGAAATAGAGCCTGAACGCTTTTCCGCTTTAAAAGTTACCGGATTAAGCGAATAAATAATTCCGCTGTTATCTGATATTATCGGAATATTCTTAGTGTAGTCATAACCGAAATATCTTCTCAGTTCATACCATTTAACCTTTGGAAAATTACCTTTCAGAAACGGGTTTACGTTTAGTATCTGGTCTTGAGTAACTATTATATCAAGCGTTTTCGGGTCCCGTGCGTGAAGCCCTGTCTTTTCATTCATACAATAATACCAGAGCTTGCCGTCTGTATTACCGAGAAAGTACATATATTCTTCGTCGCGCTCACCAAGTTCAATCCTTTTTAAAAGCTCGCCGCTATTTAAATTATAACTTGAAATTCGGTATTCAGTATAACCCGTTGTCGTTCTAATACCACCTTTACTCGATTTCGAAGTGGCCTGAAATATACTCTCTTTGGAAACAAGAATGTTCTCGCCGCCTGAATTTGCAATCACAATTTCTTCTATATCATCAGCATCGTCCTTCATAACATTCTTCCTGAAACAGCCCGTGAAAAGCACAATAGAAATAAGCAGTAAAAATAATTTGTATAGTATTTTCATATTGAATTTTTGAATAAACTACTTATTTGAAAAGAAATAATCAAGAATGCAATTTGATGATAATTTGAAAAGCTGAATGGAGTTCCTCTTTGTGGATTCGAACCACAACCGTAACTTTCAGAGAGTTATGTGCTAACCGTTACACTAAAGAGGAATATTCTAAAACCTTAATAAATTATTAAGGTTTACAAAACTTTTCAAGCCATTTCGTTATTCCTTGAATTTGAAGTAATGCAAAAACCCGGCTGAGAACCGGGTTTATTTATAATCAAAATTCCTGAGGCAATGCTTTCATTTGAGTATAGTTAAATACAGGACCATCTTTACAAACATAAACATTTCCAATATTGCACCTGCCGCATTTACCAAGCCCGCACTTCATCCTGTTTTCAAGAGTAGTGAAAATATTTTCTTCCTTAAACCCAAGTTTCTCCAGAACCGGCATCGTAAACTTAATCATCACCGGTGGCCCGCAAATTACCGCAAATGTATTTTCCGCTTTAGGTGCTAACTTCTCAACAATCGTCGGAACAAACCCTACTTCGCCGTCCCATCCGTTTGTCTCGCCCCCCGGATCAACCGTTACAACCGTTTTAATATCCGGACGTGCTTTCCATTCTGCAATCTCCTGCTTGTAAACTATATCACTCACAGACCGTGCACCATATATAATCGTAACATCTTTATAGTCATTCCTCCAGTCGAGCACATTGTCTATCACGCAGCGAACCGGCGCAAGACCTATTCCGCCCGCAATAAATACAACATTCTTTCCTTTCAGCTCTTCCAGCGGAAAATGATTTCCGTAAGGTCCGCGAAAACCGATTGTGTCTCCCTGATTCAAACGGTTTAATGCCTGTGTCACTTTCCCATATACTTTAAATGAACACTCAAGAAAATCTGTTCGCGTCGGCGAAGAAGCAATACAAAATGTTGACTCACCTTCTCCGAACACTGAATATTCTGCAAACTGTCCAGCTTTGAAATTGAAGTTCTTTGCAACTTCAGGATCTTTTAACTTTAATTTAAAAGTCCTTGTGTCGGGAGTTTCGTCTATTATCTCCGCTATTTCAGCTAAGTATGGTTTATATATATTATCCATAAAATTATTTAGTCTTTACAGTTAGAAACTATTTCTTTAATGTCTATACTGACGGCACAGCCGCGTGAACATCTTCCGCAGCCCGTACATAGTATTTCTCCGAATTTATCTACATAATATTTAAACTTGTGATTAACCCTTTGTCTGTAACGTTTACCCTGAATGTCGCGCGGGTTATGGCCTGAGGCGTGCAAAGTGAAATGCCCAAACTGACATCCGTCCCAGTTTTTCATTCTGCGTCCTTCTGAATAATTATAATCCTCATCTACTATATCAAAGCAATGACATACAGGACATACAAATGCACACTGGGCACACGACAAACATAAATCACCAACTCCATCCCACTTTGGATTTTCAAAGTTCGTTCCGAGCCATTCGTGAACCTGCTTGCTGTCAAATGCTATTTCGGGAAGTTTCACCGAATCTGTCACAGCCTTCGTTTTAGCCTCATCGCCTGACTTCAGATATTTTTCATAACCTTTTATAAACTCACCGCCTTTTTCAGTCACAACCCTTAGCGAATAATTGTTTTCGTCAAGCGGCACAAGAAATATATCAGCACCTTTGTCAGATACTGGTGACGAACCTACCGACGTACAGAAACAAAACTCATCCGAAAACTTACATATCAAACCTATTACTATAAATTGTTTTTCCCTCACGTTGTAAAACTCGTCTTTATAATCCCAGTTGAAAAGATGGCGCAGAATATTAAATGAATTCGCATCACAGGGCTTTGCACCAAGTATAACCGTCTTCTTCTCCTCCACATCCACATCAAGTAACTGCACATCATTTTTTCCACGCTTGTAATAAATCACAGGTTCCGCTTTTGGAAACACAAAAGTTTTGTACGATGCCTTCGTTGGCTTTGCAGTTGTATCAAGCACGATTTCAGATGCATCCTTTACAACCGTGTATTCAGTCTTTCCCGGTGTAATTAAAGTGTGTCCGTTGCCTATTACATCTTTACAAAGGCTCAATAAATCTTCTTTCGAAATAATTTTTTCTTCCATAAAATTTTTGAGTTTAAAAGCCGCCGCTCCTAACACGACGGCTAATTAGTATATTCCTCCCGAACAAAGAGTCCGGTCTTACTTTTATTACATAAATAATTCGTCGCTGTCTTTTACATCAAAACTACCCACCAATGTTGGCGTTTCAAGACTGCGCCCCGATACGTACGAATATGCTTCCTTCGCTTCTATCACCATCTTCCGGTTCAGAAGTGAAAGCGGTATATCCATCGGACAAGCACGCTCACACTCACCACATCCAATACATCTTCCGCTCAGATGAAATGCGCGTACAACGTTCCAGGAAAAATTCCCGCGGCTGTGAGCACTCGACTCCACCCAGCGAGGAATTGTTTTGTCAGTGATGCACCGCTGGCAATAGCACAACGGACAGGCCGCGCGGCAAGCATAGCACTTAATGCATTTATCAAACTCTGCCTTGAAATATTCAAACCTTTCGGCAGCACTCATCTTTTCAATCGCTTCAATCTTTGCAAGTACGTCATCACTCACCTGAGGCGTTGCTTTTTCTTCACCGAAAATCACATCCGAATAAATCGGTTTATGCGTTTCACAGTGTACACATTTGCTTGCCATCGTATCCCCGCTGAAATCCAATCCAAAATCTTTCACAACCCCCGCGCAATTAAAACTGATTATCGTAACGTCTTCGCGTTTCAACTGGCTCTCCTGAATCAGCGCTATTATCCCGTGCACATCGCAGGGCTTTGCTGTAATTGCAAGTTTTAAAACAGAACCATTCACACGCCGCAATTCCTTCACTCTCGCCTTTGTTAAATATACCGCAAGATTGTTCAAACAGTATTCGTTGAAAACAAGCTTGCTGCAATCTTCCGCCGTCTTTGCAATAATCGGTTTCGTACGTTTTTCTGAAACCTGCTGATATCCTATCACCGCCGCCACTTCGCCTTTTGCTAAAAGCTCTGCCGCATATTTTCTAAGTTCATCCATTACTTCGCATCCTCCTCACTCATAATAATTTCTTTCTCATTCAAAACCGGCTCTGGAAACTTTGCGGTAAACTCATCATTCAGTTCTTTGTATGCCTTAAACTGTCCCATAGCTTTCACGTCATTCGTTACTTTCGTAACCACATCTACAAACTTCTTTCCTTCCGATGCCGAAACCCACGAAAATTGCAAACGCCCCTTTTCAACCCCAAGAAACTTCAGCAGCTCATCAAAAAATTCCCAGCGTCTGCGGGCATGAAAATTCCCGGCGTTGTAATGGCAGTCATTCGGATGACAACCCGAAACCAGAATTCCGTCCGCACCTCGTTCGAACGCTTTTAATATAAATACTGGGTCAATGCCGCCCGAACACATCACGCGAATCAATTTCACGTTTGTCGGATATTTCAACCGCGATGTTCCCGCCAAATCAGCACCCGTGTACGTGCACCAGTTGCAAACAAACGCAACTATCTTCGG
>CAIUQV010000380.1 GCA_903901375.1 uncultured Ignavibacteriota bacterium | reverse complement strand
GTTCTTATCCGTGTTCTATTTCTTTGTTCTATACTCTTTCCCTGAAAAAAGCTCTGTGCGCTCTGTGTTCTCTCGTGGTAAAATTTCTTTTTCTCTCCTTTTCTATTGATACCTTTACTCAAGTTTCCTAACTTTCGTAAATGATAAATTATTAACAATGAGGGTTTTAATCACAGGGGGAAGCGGACTTCTTGGACAGTATCTGAACGAAAAACTTTCAAGAGACAATGAGATTCTTTCGCTTTACTACGAAAACGAAGGCAACTGCCGCCGCTACAATTCCATACGTACTGATATCCGCGACTGGGGAAGAATGTCTATGCTTTTTAATAACTTCCGCCCCGATGCCGTTGTGCACACTGCCTGCTTCTCGCGTCCCGAAATCTGCGCCGGACTTAGCCGCGACGAGGTTTACCGCCTGAACGTGGATGCTACGGAAATGATTGCACAGCTTTCAAACGATTTTAACTCGCGCCTGATTTTCACGTCAACCGATTTGGTTTACGACGGCGAGCAGGGTGGTTTGCTCCGCGAAGATGCAGACCTGAACCCGCTTACGCTCTATGCCGAATCGAAACTTATGGGCGAACTTTCCATTCAGAAGTATTCTAATAATTATATAATACTCCGTACGGCACTGCTTATAGGCTTTGGCAGGACTCATTCGCGGAACAACTTTCACTACACTTACGAAAAATTAAAAGACGGTACCGAGGTGAATCTTTTCAAAGACCAGTTTCGAACGCCGCTCTCGCTGTTCGAAGCCGCTGAATACATCGGGAAACTTATTTCGATGGACGTTTCGAACGAAGTGATAAATTTTGGCGGTGCGGAAAAAGTTTCCCGCTACGAAATCGGCAAAGCCATCTGCGATGTCTGCGGTTTCGACAACACTCTGATAAAAGAAATCTCCTGCCGCGATGTGCAGGGCATTCCGCAGGTCCCCGATGTTTCTATGAACACCGAAAAGCTTCGTGCACTCGGGCTGGAGCAGAAGCCGCTCCGCGAAAACATACACCATATCTGCGAAAAGGGAATCCTGTAAGTGAAAGAAGGCACAGAAAGAAGCAGCATCAAAATCGGACAGACCGTCGCCATAGTTTTAAAACAGCATCAGCAAACCGGCGAGCTCACAGAAGGCATCGTTTCCCGTATACTCACAAACAGCAAGACTCATCCCCACGGCATCAAAGTGCGCCTCGAAACGGGCGAAGTCGGCAGAGTGAAGAAAATTATAGAGTAGTCACAACCCTGTAGTTCCGACATTCTTGTCGGAAACAATATGCCGTAGATACTGTGTTAAAAATCAATACAAAACTTGCAATATGTTTTGATAAATCACACTACCATTACTCCGTAATTTGGATCATACTCCTCTCCATTTTTCCATAGAGCATAGATTATATGTAATAACTTTCTCATTACTGCAACTATACCTATTCTCTTTGATACCCATCCATGTCTTTCGCATACACGATGATACAAGTCATACATCTTTTTATCGAACCTTATACTTGTAATTGCAGGTAAGTACAGCGCTTTCCTTATGATACTATTTCCTTTCTTGGATATTCTTGTCTTTCCTGTTCTCTTTCCTGATTGATTCTCTACTATATCAAATCCTGCATATGATGTCAGTTGTCTGCGATTCCTTATATCAGTAAACTTATTTGTTTCTGATATTACTGTAATCACTGTTTGCAGTCCAACTCCTTTTAAGTGAGTGCTTATTTTATTTGTTCTTTCTTTCAACTCAGGGTTTTCCTCTAAAACTTTTTCTATATCTTTCTTTATCTTTTCTGTTTGGGCTTTAAAGAACTTTATCTGCTGGTTTATTCTTTTGATTGTCTGAGGATTCATCTCATGTCCACTGTTTTTTGCATGAAGCTGGTTCTTTATACCCGCCGCTGTTTCTTTCGTTGAGATTAATTCCCTGATTAATTCTTTTAATTTCTTCATCTCTTCTGACATTGGCTTCCATTGAAGAAGCTGCTTTTCAAGCCCATAAAGGCTTATTGCCCTCGAGTCAAGTTCGTCATTCTTTGACTTATTCTCCATTGTCCGGGTGAAGTTCTTCACCTTATTTGCTAAAGCTACATGAACATTTAATCCTTTC
>CAIUQV010000379.1 GCA_903901375.1 uncultured Ignavibacteriota bacterium | reverse complement strand
TCTCCTGCTGACGGTACTATTTATCCGGACGATGCTTTGCTTTCGGACGGAAGTGCGGTTATTAATCTTGCATACGGTAATACACAACATACATTCTCTTCACTGAACGCAGGCACTGCATATTATTTTAAAGTATATTCATACAATAATTCAAACGGTTCTATAAATTATAAAACTGACGGAGCAGTTCCGTCTGCAAGTGCAACAACATTAACTCCTGTACTTGCAACAGAGCCTACGAATCATGTTACTAACATCAGTACGACAAATATAACTTCAAGTGCAGTAACACTCACCTGGACAGGTGCTGTTGTAAATTCTCAGCTTCCATCAGGTTATCTTATTCTTGGCAGTCCGACTAATTCTTTCACCGCACCGGTTGATGGTACTGTTTATACTGATGACCCGCTGTTAGCGGAAGGAAGCGCAGTTATGAACATAAGTTACGGAACTAATCAGTATACGTTTTCATCTCTTACTTCTTCGTCGGCATATTACTTCAGGGTTTATTCATACAACGGTGACGGCACTTCGCGTAACTACAAGACCGATGGTACTATTCCTTCTGTGAATGCAACTACTTTATCAGGAAGCCAGATTACTGCGCTTGCAGAATGGGATTTTAGTACTCAGTCGAATTTTGGTACAAGTCCTCTTTCTACTTCTTCACAAAACGCAAATGTAACTGTTGGCGGATTGACAAGGGGGTCAGGTTTTGGCTCATTGTCAGGTACCGCCGCGGGTTCTGCATGGGGTGCAACTAATTTTACTTCTTCTGGTACTCTGAACGGTGAAATTGCTGCTAATAAGTTTTTTACTTTTTCAATCACTTCTAACACAAATTATAATTTATCACTTACAGATATCGCAGCACATAATATAAGGAGGTCAGGCACTGGACCTTCAACAGGGCAGTGGCAGTATAAGGTCGGAAGTGGTTCCTATATTAATATTGGCAGCGCAATAAGCTTTTCGGTAACTACTTCTGCCGGAAATCCGCAAAGTGCGATTGACTTAAGTGGTATAACAGATTTACAAAATGTATTTGCAGGAACAGTTGTAACAATAAGACTTGTTTTGTATGGAGCTTCTTCTTCAACCGGAACCGGTTATCTTATTGATTTAGGAAACAGTGCAACCTCGGATTTTATTATAAACGGAAGGGTAGAAAATACATTGCCAGTAAATCTTCTTTCTTTTGTTTCATCAGTTAATAAAAACAATGTAAGGCTTGATTTCTCAACTTCTTCCGAAACGAATAACTTTGGGTTTGATGTTGAGAGACAACAAAGTCCGGATGTAAAGATTCAGGGCTGGGAGAAGACAGGGTTTGTGAAAGGAAACGGAACGGTTAATACGTTATCAACGTATAACTTTGAAGATAAAAATCTTCAAACCGGAAATTACAGGTATCGTCTTAAACAGATTGATTATAACGGTAACTACGAATATCATTATCTGAATAATGATGTGGAAATTTTTGCACCTAAGAAATTTAGTGTTTCACAGAATTATCCGAACCCGTTCAATCCGGTTACAAAAATCGGGTATGAAATACCAGTAAACTCATTAGTAAAAATTATTCTATATGATGTGTTAGGGAGAGAATTAAAGACCCTTGTTAACGAATATATAAAGCCAGGAACGTATGAAGTTATGTTTGACGGAACAGATTATCCGAGTGGTATTTATTTTTACAGACTTTCGACAGGAGGTTTTTCAGAAACCAAAAGGATGCTGATTGTAAAATAGGGGCTCTTGTTATTTTGACCAAAAAGAATTTACCACTAAAATACCAACTCACCAAAAGAGCAATAGGTTTCATAACAGAGATATTACCACCAGAATACAAAATCACCAAAAAGAGCTAGATCTTTCACCACAGAGAAGTGCGAGACCACAGAGAAAAACACTTTTCTGAATTCTAAATTCTAAATTCTGAACTTTGTATTAACCTAATCCCTAAACCTCCACCAGGGCCTCTTTGACGAGAGTTCTTAAGGTATTGACGTTAAATGGTTTTGATACATAGTGTGAGCATCCCTTTTCGAGAAATTCGTCCTTATCTCCCTTCATTGCGAAGGCTGTGATTGCTGCTATTGGAATTGTTTTGTATTCAGGAAGTTTTCTGATTTCAATAACGGCATCAATTCCGCTTATTCCTTTGAGTCCTATGTCCATTAATATCATAGCATATTGATTCTTTTGTACCATTTCTATTGCAGCTTCGCCCGTATTCACAGAATCGATATCACAAATATTCTTTAATGTCTGTTTCATCATATCAAGGTTTAACTCGTCATCTTCTACGATTAAAATTCTTTTTCTTTCAACGTTTTTTGTCTCAATATACTTTTCCGTGATTTCATGTACAATCGGTTCATCTTTTTTCGTTTCAACAGTACCGAAAAATTTTCTAAATCTTAAAATAAATGTTGAACCTTTATCAAGTTCACTTTCAACACTTATTAGTCCGTTCATTAGTTCAACATATTTCTTTGCTATGGATAAACCAAGTCCTGTACCTTCAAAGTGTCTGCTTCTTCCCTCGCTTGCCTGTCTGAATGGTTCAAATATAATATACTTCATTTCTTCGTGGATTCCAATACCTGTATCTTTAATCCTGATACAGGCATATTCTTCGCCGTTGTATATTTCGTAATCTGAAGAAATTTTAATATATCCTTTGGGTGTGTATTTAACTGCGTTTTCAATAAGATGTTCAAGAACTTTTTCAAGCATTTGAACTTCAATTTCTGCGGAAACCGAATCATTTAATTCGGTAATGAATTCAAGGTTCTTCTTCTCTGCTTCTTTTGCGAACAGTTTAGCAGATGATTTTGTAATATCGGATATATTATGAGGCAATAACTTATAATCAATTTTACTCGACTCTACCCTTGATAAATCAAGTATCAGATTTAAAGTATTTGTAAGTCTTTTACCGCCTTTTAGAATCATTTCTGCATATTTCTTCTCCTCGGAATCTTTTAAAGTATTATTCAGTATTTCAGAAAAACCTAAAATAGCAACCATAGGTGTTCTTAGCTCGTGACTCATATTTGCCAGGAAGTTAGATTTTAAACTGTTCATTTCCTCTGCTTTTTCCTTAGCGAGTACAAGTTCTTCTTCAGCTTGTTTCTGTTGTGTGATATCTTCCACCCATCCTATCATCTGCTGTAAACTATCGTCTTTCCATACGGCTTTTGAAATAGCCCTTATATTACTTATGCTTCCATCTCTTTTTATTATCCTGTAATTTACATCGTATAAATAATTTTTATCTTTGAGAGCCTTCGAGAATGCCTCAAAAACGTATTTCCTGTCCTCAGGGTGAATAAGTTTTTCTATAAAGTTATAGTAATCAAGTATTGTTTTATCTTTTGGGTCAGTGTCGAATATTTTATACATATTCGAAGACCATTGAGTTGAGTTGGTCTTTGCGTCATACGTCCAGCTACCTGTCTTACCAATATTTTCAGCCTCTGCAAGCATATATTCACTTTTCTGTATTGCCTCTTCAGACATTTTTCTGTCTGTAATATCAGAAATAATTCCATACCATAAAGTACTTCCGTCTTCCATCAGTTCTGGTTTTGCATCACACACTCTCCACCTTAGGCCCTGTTTCGGAAGTACTACACGAAACTCACTGTGAAAATATTCCTGGGTACGTGCAGATTCGAATATTTCGGACGAAATTCTCTCAATGTCTTCAGGATGAAGTCTCCCAAACACAGGTGTGGCGTCTTCTCTGACTTCTTCAGAAGTGACTTCATAAATTTCATACATTCCAGGGCTTGAATACGGGAAACAGGAGCGACCGTCCGGGTACAAACGATACTGATATACAACGCCGGGTACCTGACTTGTAAGCTTTGAAAGCATTTCATGGCTTTTGTTAAGTTCTTCTTCTGTCTGTTTTCTTGCTTTTTTATTTTCTATTGTGTCAAGAGCGTATGAAATATTATCAGCAACTTTTTCAAGCAATTCAACTTCCTTCTCGTCGAAAAAATATGGAGTATCTGCATAAAGCGTATAAGCTCCTATCACTTGTCCGAATAATCTAAGCGGAATAGAAATTGACGAGCGGTAACCCCTTTTAAGAGCTTCCTTTTTCCAGGGCATCATTAATGGATTGTTTTCAACATCGTCGCAATGAAATGTTCTTCCCTCTCTTATGGCAATTCCTGTGGGCCCTTTGCCTTCAGGGAAATTTTTAAGAACTGTAATTTTTCTTATTATATCAAGGTATCCGTCTTCGTGGCCGCTGTATGCACTCGGTTTAACTAAATTATCTTTTGGGTCAACAAGACCTACCCAGCACATACGAAATTTTCCGTGTTCAATTGAAATGTCACAGGTTTTTTTGAAAATTTCTTCCGGGCAGTCCGTTCTTACAATCATCTCATTTATATGGCTGATGACAGAATATACACGGTTAAGGTTCTCAATTAATCTTTCATTCTTTTTCTTTTCAGTTATGTCAATTGCCATTGAAAGACGATATTTATCACCGTTCAGAGTTAATATCCTGCCCTTGAACAAACAAATCACTTCTTCTTTGTTCTTTTTTCTGAGTGTAAGTTCTATTTCATTTAATTGCCCATCCTTTTGGAAAAAATTATTCTGTCTGTTTTTATCGGATTCATTTACCAATCCTATTTCAATCGAGGTACGACCAATCAATTCTTCTCTTGTAAAACCAGACACCTCGAGAAATTTATCGTTAACTTCAACAAATTTATCAGTTAAAACTTCATTGATAGTAATCAACAATGGTGCATTGTTAAAAGCAGATGAAAACTTTTCTTCGCTTGACCTGATTATTTCTGCTGTTCTTTCTCTTTCTGTTACATCTCTGTCGGCACCGCGGTAACCCAATAGGTTTCCTTCTTTGTCGAGAATAGGAACTCCGGTTGTTTCAAGTATTACTCTTTGTCCGTTTTTATGAATATTCGGGTTTATAAAATTTCTGAATTCCTCTTTTCTGGAGATTGCTTCCAGTGCTGCTGTTTTGTAAGACTCTTTTATTTCGGGAGCAAAGAAATCATAAAAGTATTTCTTTCCTATCATTTCTTCAGGTCTAAATCCGAGAATAGATTCCGTTTTGCTGCTGACGAAAGTATACATTCCATTTTTATCTATTTCCCATACCCAAATACCAGAACTGCTAGTAATTTGTTTAAATCTTTCTTCGCTTATTCTGAGTTCTTCTGTTGTTCTTGTCAGGTTGGTAATGTCTCTGACGTTTGTTACCACAACACGTTCACCTCCAAGATTTATCAGGTTTATGTTTATCAATCCATTGTATACAGTGCCATTTTTCCGTTTTAGTTTTAGCTCATAGTCTTTTACCTTACCTGATTTTACAAGAAATTCCTTTACCTTGTCTCGTTCTGCTATATCGACATATTGATCCTGTACTTTAATTTTTGCAAAATCCTTTTTTGTATAGCCTGTAATAATTTCCATTTCTTTGTTCAGATCAATCACTTTTCCTTCAAGTGTTGCTAATCCTATTCCATTTGGAGAAGCATCAAACAACGTGCGGTATTTTTCTTCTGAATCTTTAAGAGCATTCTCGATTTCCTTGCGATCTGTAATATCAACTCCAATAGCAAGATAGTGTTTTAGTTTTCCTTTGGAGTCAAAGAAGGCTCTGTTTCTCCATTCCTGGTAAAATGTACTTCCTTCGGGAGTTGTGTATGATTGAGTGTGTACTTCTGTCGGGTTTTCTGGTGTTAGTTCCTTTAATGACTTCTTTACCTGAATTATATCTCTTTCGTTAATAAAGTTATAAAAACACTTGCCGGTAATATCCTCTACTCTCATTCCAACTATTGCTGCCAGAGAACTGTTGCAGAATGTGATGGTTCCATCCGGCAAAAAAGAGGATATAAATGCGGGTATATCTTCAGATAGTTTTTGAAATTCATCTTTGCTCTCTATTATTGTTTTCTCACTTAGTATTTGTTCTGTAATGTCTATATTGTAACCCTGAAAGTAAAGAAAATTATTATTTGTGTCGAATATTGGTACGGCATGGCAATGAAAATCTCTGTACACTCCGTCGTGTCGTTTAAGTCTGAAATAATTATCATGCTCTGTTTTATCCTTCCAGTTTTTATTCCAGATTTTTCCCGAGGATTCAATATCGTCAGGATGCAAAACAGATACCCAAAGTTCTATTGTAAGCGTTCTATCTGCTGCTTCTTTTTGTCCGGTATAATCGAACCAATTTTTATTAACGTAAG
>CAIUQV010000378.1 GCA_903901375.1 uncultured Ignavibacteriota bacterium | reverse complement strand
CTCAATGGTTATCTGTTCAATACTCGGCTTCACTCTTGAAAAGCTTGCGTATAAACCGCTTAGAAATTCACCGAAGCTTACTATACTTATAACTGCAATAGGTGTATCGCTCTTTCTGGAATACGGCGGACAGCTTGTGTTTGGAGCAGACCCTAAGTCGTTTCCTACACTGCTTGAAAATAAAGAACTCTTCAACGTTGGCGGTGCTGCTGTATTTTCAAACTCTGTTGTAGTTATTATCGTTTCTTCTGTTCTTATGATTCTTCTCAGAATAATCGTAATGAATACAAAGATGGGAACTGCAATGCGTGCGGTATCTTTTAACCACAACGTTGCAAGCCTAATGGGAATAAATATAAACAGGGTAATCAGTTTCACGTTTATTCTCGGTTCTTCACTCGCTGCAGCCGCAGGAATTCTTTTTGGATTAAACTATCCGAAGATTGACCCTCTTATCGGAATCATATACGGTTTAAAGGCATTCGTAGCAGCTGTTCTTGGAGGTATCGGAAACATACTCGGTGCGGCACTCGGCGGAATGATTCTCGGACTTGTGGAAACTTTCGTATCGGGATATCTTTCTTCGACATACAGGGATGCAATCGCATTCGCAATATTGATTATAATTCTTCTCTTCAGGCCTACGGGTCTTCTCGGAAAGAAAGAAATCGAAAAGGTATAAATGAAAATGGCCACTCTTCGGAGTGGTCATTTTTTATAAATGATAACTTAATTCAGTTACTGCTTCTCGTAAATAAACTTCACAATCTCTTTGTATTCTTCTGTCATTTCGAAACCTCTTCTCTTCATCACTGTCTTTGCAGTTTCCAGCGCCTCATCCAGTCTGTACAAAGATTTTTCCTTACCGAGTATATTCCATTCAAAAGAAGAAATAGATTTATCGGGGAATCCACCGCCTGCTACGTTTGAGAATATACCGCAGATTGTTCCTGTATTAAGCATTGTGTTTATTCCAAACTTTGCATGGTCGCCAACAATGCTCCCAAGAAACTGTAATCCTGTATCGAAGGATTTACCTTCAAACATAACCCTTACCTTTGAATAGTTGTTCTTAAGGTTGCTTGTAACGGTATCTGCACCGAAGTTTACAAAAGGACTTGCATACGTGTTACCAATAAACCCGTCATGCTGTTTGTTTACGCAGCTGTGAAACACGGTGCCGGAAATCTCTCCCGATACTTTTGATGAATGCCCTATCATACATGGACCATAGAGTTTTGAACCAGATTTAACGAGCGCATTCTTTCCTATATAAAGAGGTCCTTTGAGGTAAACCAGAGGCTCTACAACTGCATTATCATCAATGAATATTTCACCGCCTACAGTATCGAGAATAACACCAGGATAAACCTTTGCTGACGTGCTTACGTAGTTGTTATCATTCTCCTGCGATACCTCTGCATTCTTTTCCATACCTTTGACGCTATCAATAAGGAAACTTAAATCAAAACCAAGATTAATGTCCAGTGACTTGATAATATCCCACGGATAATTAATTATTTCAAATATATTCTCGAAGTTGTAATTCGTATTGTTAATGTTCTTCAAACCATCGAAGAAATGTTTATCCATGCAGAACTTTAAATTCTCTCGGCGTTTATTAATCTCATCTGCGGAAACCTTGGCAACAACTGCGTTGTCGTCTGAATAAAGTACACTGTTCATAGACATATCTTTAATAATCCAGTTGAGGAACCTTTCCGAATAAACTACTCTTCCGTTCAGGAAAACCACATCGCCGTCAGGAATCTGATTAACTGGATTGTTCTTGTTATTGG
>CAIUQV010000377.1 GCA_903901375.1 uncultured Ignavibacteriota bacterium | reverse complement strand
GGAGGGACTTGAACCCCCGACCTGCGGATTATGATTCCGACGCTCTAACCAGCTGAGCTACTCCGGCTTCTTTTGTTTTGAACATAAAAATGCTTAAATACAGTGTATTTTAGCTGTTTTTATGCCGCAAAAACATAAACATAACTATTTATAACCGTTTTTTCAATGCTATTTCAGAGGATTTTTGTTTCTGATTTAAATATTTGTTCTTAATGGGTATTCCTCATTACAGTAATTTGTAATACCTTGTCTGATTGTTTATCCATAGAATAGCAATATTATTATCTGATTCAATTTATTGTTTATCTTTAAATTGAAATATGGTATAAAATTGATTAAATTAAGGTATGATAATAAATTTGAGGGGATTTTATTTAACAACTTTGCTTGTTGCGTTTTTCTTTGTCTCAAATTCAGCTTCTTCTCAGGAGGACTGGTGGAAAGATAAGAAATACAAAAGTGATGAGGCGAAGAAGAAATATGAACTGTGCAAAAAGACCTTTAAGGAAATTTCCAACGGATTTACCTATTCCAGCATTAATGTTATAAACAGGTATTTCGGACCGGAAGTTTTTCTTGATGTTATTGGTACTGAAAAAGGTTATTACAGCTCGGGTCAGGCTGAATATATTATTTCAGACTTTATGGAATATTATAAAGTTACTAATGTAAAATATATCAGGTCTTACCATAACAATTCCTATGCATTCGTTATGGGTAAGTATTTTTATAACCTTGGAAGCGGTAAAAAAGAACTTAAATTATCTATTTCTCTAAAGTACAAAGAAGATATTTGGTACATAGATCAGATTAACTTGAACTGATAAAATAAGTAAAATGTATTTCCAATACATATTCCCGCGCAAATATAAAATCCTGGCTGCATCTTTTTTGATGGTCTTGCTTTGGATTGCCGCTGTTAAAATCACTTCAAACTATGTTATATCAAAATCTTCTGACAACGAATCGCAGATAATCGCAGAGCGTAATACAGAGCGTTCTGCTAAAATAAACGAAGGTTTCAAACAGGTCAGGTCTTCGCTCACTTTATACACTAACAAAATTTCAGGAAATCTTGACGTCAGAAAGAGTATTGAAAAAGGCGACGTTAAGAAGCTCTTCGAAATTATGAAGAACTACAATCAGGATGATAATATCAGTGTTGAGGTTTTTGATAAAAGGATTGAACAGATTTATTTCAAAGGAAGACAGCTTACTCCGGAAGTTCTTTTGCTGCAGAAAGCACTCTCAGGAACACCTACTACAATCATAAAAGAAATTGGTTTCTTCACATATCTTATTTATTATACTCCCGTAAGACAGACAGATGATGACAGAAAGTTTGAAGGTGTACTTATCACCGGCGTATTAATCGACAGCAAATACTCTTCTTCTCAGTACGATTTCACCGGCAGGGTATTCGCGGCTGATTTTACTGAAGAAATCGGCGATGAAGTGAAAGTAGTTCCTGCGGGTATTTCAGGGGTAGACATTCAGAAAGATACCGCTGATGCTGAATATACATATCTTAACATTAATACTGATGAAAACAAAGTTATAGGAAGAGTCATTTTCCCGAAGTATACAATTGCAGAACATAAAGCAGGTATTGAAAGTTATTCTTCGATGATTATTTCTGTTCTGATTTTTATCTTTACTATTCTGCTCTTTCCTGTATTAATGAGACTTGTAAACCTGTTTAAAACAGTTTCTTTCAGAATAGTACTTTTCCTGATATCAATTCTTGTTATCAGATTCCTCTGGCAGAATAATGGTTTCCCTTCAGCTTTTTTCGAGCAGAATCTTTTTAATCCCCAGCTTTATGCTTCAAAAATGGGATTTGGACTCTTTCAGTCTCTGGGTGATGTTCTGATTTCAGTAGTATTCCTTGTGATTTTTGCCCTGTTCATTATTTATAACGTGTTCAGATTGTATCAGGAAAACAGACAGGAGTCATCTTCGGGTGTCGTTTTAAAATTCATAGCAGCTTCTGTGTTTATCATAGCAGCGTTTTTTCTGCTTTCAAATTTTTACGGTTCCGTGATTAAAAACCTGATTTTTAATTCAAACATTAAACTTCTTGATAAGTCGAACATTATTCCCGATACACCACTTTTTGTAATACAGCTTTCAATTCTTTTAATCACATTTGCTTATCTTCTGTTTAACGTTTCATTGCTGTCAATACTCATAAAGATGGCAAGGAATGTTTCGTCAGTAAAGATCTACAGAAAATTCTTTATA
Source organism: uncultured Ignavibacteriota bacterium (assembly GCA_903901375.1). GTDB lineage: Bacteria > Bacteroidota > Ignavibacteria > Tepidaquicellales > Tepidaquicellaceae > CAIKZJ01. The sequence goes on along the minus strand of CAIUQV010000377.1, from coordinate 2,213 downwards.
CTTATCCTGACCGTTCTCTTCATAGCACTGAATGAAGTTCTGAATCTTGCCGGTTTTGATTTCGAACTTATAAACCTGCACAGAACAATCATCATCATTCTGCTGTTTATTTTCTCTGCATACGTGTTTAAGCAAAACAGCAAAAGAAAAGTATTTCAGATTCTATCGCTCAGAAACGTTTCGCTCCTGCTCTTGATGTGTATCATTATAACACCAATCGTTATACTCGAATTTACAAAGTCGCAGGAAACATTCTACGTTGAAAATATCGGCGCTGAACTCGTTGAAAACCAGAGTGATAAGATTGTTTTTCTTCTTTCGGATGAGCTCGGAAAAATAAAAGAAGATATGTACATCGGGAAGTTCGCAGACGACGTTCAGAAAACACAGAAACTTCCTTATTACATCTGGAGCAGCAGTAAGTTCAGTTACGAAAAATACAAGGCAGACGTTATTCTTATGGATACGTCTAAAAAACTTCTGAGTGATTTTAACAACAGCAATAATCTTATCAAAAGCGACAGCGTTATTGCATTCGTTAAACGGGCTTATTTTTCAAAGAACTACAATCTCGAAGCTGATGAATCCGATTCGACTAATTCAGATTTAATTGACGAAGATACTTTCAGTTTTTCAAAGGGTGCTCCCGAACCGGTTTTTATGGATGACGTTATTATCGTTGAAAATAAAGACTCAAAATATTTCGTCGGTATTCTTCCTGTAGAAAATTATGAACTTAGGAATACGCAGTTTGCTGAAGTTAAAGGTTACATACTTGTTGCTCTAAACTCCGAAACAATTAATCTTTTTACTGAGAATCAGTTTACGGGCAACATTAACCTTCAGAGCGAAAGAATCTCAGACAGGTTAATATCAAAGCCTGTAATAACTGAAATTCTGAACGAGGAAGTGATTAATTCTACAGACCTTGAAGTTTCTAAAAGTGCATTGAAGTTTGTTGACCTGTTCAACGCAGGAATAAATACCACTGATAAGAAAAGCAGCTGGCGGTACGACCCGCTCGTAAACGAAAGATACAGATCTTTCTACATCAAAGCTCCCGATGCAGGTAACGGAAAGTCAAACGATGAAAGAATTTTTGTTATCAGTATTAAGCGCGACGATTTCGGACTTCAGATGTTCTATTTCCTGAAATTTGTTCTCTTTGCTCTCGTTGTTTTTATAGCTTTTAATTTGCTGTATTCTACTAAGTTTCTTCTGAATATCAGAAGTCTTAAGTTTGATTTCAAAACCAAACTGTTCCTTTCGTTCATCGTTGTATCGGTTATACCAATAGTGTTCCTTGCTGTGTACACAAGAACATACATCAACAACAAGAACGATCTCGGCTACAAGAATCAGCTGCTTTCAGACCTCAGCTTGCTGAACGAGACTCTGAAAGATGAAAAGATACTCTTTAATAAATTCAAACCTACTGATACGATAAAACAGGCAGGAAGGGATATCCTTTCAAAGAGTTTTGAAAACATAGACAAGAACTTTAACATATTCATAAAGTCAAACCTTATTGCCACAACAAACGACGAACTTTATAAATCAGATTTTCTTGATACAAGAATTCCGGAAGAAGGATATTTCAACATACTCATTATGAAGAAGGACCTCTTCCTTGAAAGCAAGGAGATTCAGGGACAGAATTATCTTGTGGGTTATAAACCGCTTAAGGACAGGAATAACAACGTAAACGGAATCATTTCATCGCTCTCAGTCTATAAGCAGAAAGAAATTCAGGAAGAGTTAACCGAAACTCTCACGTTTATATTCGGCTCATACTTAATTGTTATAATAATTCTTTTTGCACTCGTTGCATTTATAACTGCAAAGCTTTCTCAGCCGATATCTATGCTTCAGGAGGCGACCGAACGAATTGCTCTGGGCGAGGAAAACGTTGTACTGGACATTAACCGCAACGATGAATTCGGCTCGCTCGTGGATTCATTCAATAAAATGACGCGTGACCTTTCTAAGTCAAAGGAAAAGCTTAAACGGGTTGAGCGTGAAGCTGCCTGGCGCGATATAGCTCGCAGGGTTGCACACGAAATCAAGAATCCGCTTACGCCAATGAAGCTGTCTATACAGCATCTGTACAATCTTTATCAGGAAAAAGAATTTACTGAGTTTGAAGTTGTTCTTAAGAAAACAAAAGAACTTATTATTAAGGAAATTGATAAACTCAACAAGATTGCTACTGC
>CAIUQV010000376.1 GCA_903901375.1 uncultured Ignavibacteriota bacterium | reverse complement strand
CCCGACTGAATTATCAGCTTGGCACATTCGTTACAGGGGAAAAGGTCTACGTATATCCTTGCTCCGTGAAGGTCTTTCGTAGAATTTAGTATGGCGTTTGCCTCAGCGTGTACAACGTACGGATACTTGGTCTGATTATTATCGTCAGCCTGTCTTTCCCATGGAAGATTATCATCAGAACAACCTATCGGAAAACCATTGTAACCTATACCTACAACTTTATTCTCTTTATCTACAATGCATGCACCAACCTGAGTACTCGGATCTTTACTTCTCTTTGCAGAGAGCATAGCTATTCCCATAAAATACTCATCCCAGCTTATGTAGTCATCACGTTTCATAGATATTTTTTAAGGTTCAGGTTTAATTCATCAAGTGTGGAATCGTTATGAACAGTAAAATCAGCAAAAGCTATCGGACCGCCTTTATCAAGTTTTTCAATCTCACTGTAGTCTCTTGAGCGTGCTTCCTCATTTGTTAGTGGTCTGAATGGTCTCTCTTTCAGTCTTGCGTAACGTATAGATTTCGTTGTAAATATATTCAGTAACTTAAAAGTATCTCCGAATTCCGCATTAAGAATCTTGTATTCTTCCCAGGAATATAAACTTTCTACCACTACATTAGAATCATTAAGTAAATTCTTTATCTTTCCGATACTCTTTATTGCAGCAACACCCATCCCGAATTCGCGGCGTAAATCTTCGCGCACATACCTTTCATTCTTCTCGTTTATATCAAGACCCCGGGATTTTAATTCGTTTATAACAACCTCACCGAAATAAACTTTCCTGTAACCATTTGACTCAAAATACTTTACTGCCTCACTTTTACCGGAACCGCACATACCGATAACCGCAACAACTTTATTCATATTATTTCAGAAATTGTTTAATTGGAGATAAAGATGTCTCTGTAGACTCGAAGTATATTTCACCCTTTTGAGGGTTGAAATACTTTTGTATCAGAAGATGCTTTTCTGTATTACCTTCATAATATGTCAGAAGAAAAATCGAAGAAGAAATTCTGTCTAATGTTACCTTTGTTGAATTTGATACTTTTGGATAAACCACATCAATCAGATAAGATTCGAAATCAACTTCAGTATCATCATTTAAAATATCCTGACATAAACCGGCAGCGAATGATTCTGCGGGTGTCAAAGAAGTTGTATCTTCATCTTCAATGCCCACCTGCTGCTGCTGTTGTTTCTGATCACTAACCGGAATATTACTTTTTTCTTTTCCGCATCCTGATACAAAAACGACAACCATAAAAATCAGCACTATATATATCAAAAAACCGTATTTCATTATTTAATTGCTCCCATTTCTTTACCAATCTGACTGAATACTTCAAGTATTCTGTCAAGATGCTTATCTTCATGAGTTGCCATGTATGAAGTCCTCAGCATAGAAAGGTTCTGAGGTACACCCGGAGGAACAAATGCATTCACAAAAACACCGGCATCGTATAGTTTTCTCCAGAACTGGAAAGTCAGGAGGTCGTTGCCAAGAATCACAGGAACGATTGGTGTAATTCCATCCAGAACATGGAAACCGAGACCTTTCAGACCATCACGCATTTTTTTGGCATTTCTTGATAGTCTGTCTACCCTTTCAGGTTCCGAGCTTAGAATATCCAGTGCTGCAATTGCTGCTGCAACTGATGAAGGTGTAGGTGATGCTGAGAAAATCAATGCGGGAGAATGATGTTTAAGGAAATTAATAACACGTTCTTCACCTGCAACAAATCCGCCTAATGAAGACAGTGTTTTTGAAAAAGTACCCATTATCATATCAACTTCATTATCAAGACCGAAATGGGAAGCAGTTCCCCTGCCGCCTTTACCGATTACACCTAAAGAATGTGCATCATCCACAAGTATGCGTGCATTGTATTTTTTGCAGAGAGCCATGATTTCAGGTAGTTCAACAATCGTACCTGATGTTGAGAAAACCCCGTCAGTCGAAATAAGCTTACCTGTTTCCACAGGAATGGATTTCAAAACCCTTTCTAAGTCGTTTATATCGCCATGTTTATATCTTTTCAGGTCTGCAAGCATTCCTTTAGCCATAAGAGTACCGGAAACTATACTTGCGTGATTATCTTTATCAGAGATAATGTATTCACCTTTATTTACTAAAGTCGGTATTATCCCCTGGGCTGTCTGATATCCGGTCGAGAATAATAAACAGGATTCTTTATTCAGGAATTTAGCAAGTTTATTCTCCAGTTCAATATGCAGGTCTAAAGTTCCAGTCAGATATCTTGATCCGGAACACCCTGTACCGTACTTAAGCAAAGCCTTCTGAGCAGCCTCGATAACTTTTGGATGAGTGGTGAGACCATGATAATTGTTAGACCCGGCCATAATTACCTCACGACCCTCTATTTTTACAACAGGACCCTCATTTTGCTCTATAGGCCTGAAATACGGATAAAACCCCGCAGCTTTAACTTCATCTGCCCTCGTAAATGTGTAGCATTTTGTGAATAAATCGTTCATTTATCTTAATATTATTGTTAATACTTGCAGTAAAATTTTTAACATAGAAAATACATATTAATATTGATAACTTCTATGATAAAATTAAAATTTCAAAAAAAGTTTATATGAAAGCATTTGTAACCGGTGCCACAGGATTTGTAGGAAGTCATTTAGTTGATTTACTCCTGAAAGAAGGATTTGAAGTATTATGCCTTAAAAGGAAAACCTCGTCAGTAAAATGGCTTGAGGGCAAAAAAGTGACATTCGTTGACGGCGATTTGTATTCTAATGACGCACTTGAAAATGCCATAAAAGACGTGGATTATGTATTTCACGTTGCAGGTGTCGTTAAAGCAAAGAATCAGGAGGGTTTTGAGAAAGGTAATAACCTGGCTACAAAAAATCTTATTGAAATCACTGCCAGAGTAAACCCCAGCCTCAAGAAATTTGTGCACGTCAGTTCACTTGCTGTCTGCGGTCCAAATCCTGACGATAATCCACTAACGGAAGATTATATCCCAAAACCAATGACTACCTATGCTAGGACAAAAAGAGAAGCTGAAAAGGAAGTACTTAAGTACAGGGATAAAATTCCTGTGGTAATCGTAAGACCACCTGCAATCTATGGCCCGAGGGATACCGAAATTTTCATCTATTTTAAAACTTTTAAAAGCGGACTTAACAGTATAATTGGGTTTAAAGACAAATATCTTAGCATTATTCATGTTAAAGACCTAGTTCAGGGTATTTATCTTGCAGGTATAAAAGAAACAAAAAGTGGTGACATTTTCTTTATTACTTCTGATAAAGCATACAACTGGGACGAAGTAGGTTCAATTACATCCAGAGTTATGGATAAAAAAGCAATTAAGCTGAGAATACCTCACTTTGTTGTGTTCACTGTGGGTGGTATTATGGAATTTATTTATAAATTCACTAAATCTGTCCCTACTCTCAATGTTGAAAAGTGCTTTGATATCACCAGATCAGGATGGTTTGCATCAAACCAGAAGGCAAAAGATAAACTGGGTTTCAGACAGGAATTCACACTGGAAGAAGGATTCAGAAATACTTACGAATGGTACAAGAAAGAAGGCTGGATTAAATAATAATGATAATTAATTAAAACAAATTTGAAAGAGAAAATAAGCAAAATACTGGAAAAAGTACTTAAAGAACTGAGTTTACCAGTTCCTGAATATACTATTGACTATCCAAAAAACAAGAATTATGGAGATTTTTCGACTAATGTATCACTGTTATTATCTAAAGAACTGAAAAAGAACCCGCGTGAGATTGCTTCTGAATTACTTCCAAGATTATCAGAGGAGAAATTCTTTTCTAAAGTGGAAATTGCAGGTGCCGGATTTATTAATTTTTTCGTTGCAGAAACTTTTTATGTGGATATTGTAAAGGATATTCTTGAAAGAAAGGATTCATACGGAAGATTTGATTTCAATAAAGGAAAAACTGCAAACCTTGAATGGGTCAGTGCAAATCCTACCGGACCGCTCCATGCCGGACACGGACGACAGGTCTGTCTGGGAAAAGCGATTGCTAATTTACTCGAATGGACAGGTTTCGATTTAACCAGGGAATACTATTACAATGATGCAGGCAACCAGATGAACAATCTTGCCAAATCCGTTTATGCAAGATATATGCAGATATTTCAACCTGACTTCCCTTTCCCGGAAGATGGTTATGCCGGAGATTACATTAAGGATATTGCTGAAGAGATTTTTAAAGAACACAATGATTCAATTAAGAATTCAGATGATCTTTCTCTTTTCAAGAAGAAAGGAGAGGAAGTAAACTTCAGCAGGATAAAGAATACTTTGTCAAAATTTGGGATTAAACACAACGTATTCTTCAGTGAAACAGATTTATATAAAAATGGAGATATTGAGAATATTCTGAAGCTGTTTAAAGATAAAGGTGCAAGCAGAATAGAAGATGATGCTACCTGGCTGATAATGGATAAGGACAGATTCCAGAAGGATAAAGTAATAGTAAAAGCATCCGGGGAACCAACTTACAGACTTCCTGATATGGCGTACCATATAAATAAACTGAAAAGGAATTTTGATTTCATTGTCGATATATTTGGCTCTGACCATGGCGACACATATAAAGAAGTACTTTATGGAATTGAACTTGCGGGTTATGAGACTAAAAACATAAAAGTTATTATACATCAAATGGTAACTTTCAAAATGGGTAATGAATCGGTTAAAATGAGCAAGAGAAGCGATAATGTTTATTACCTCGACGACCTGTTAGAAGATGTTGGCATTGATGCTACTCAGCTGTTTTTTGTTATGCGTTCCGCAAACACACACCTTGATTTCGACATTGAACTGGCAAGAGACAAATCTGATAAAAACCCTGTTTATTATCTGCAATATGCTTATGCAAGAATCTGTGGAATATTCAGGAATGCGGAAGAAAATATTCAGGGATTTAATTATGATTTCCTTAATGGCGATATTAAGTTAAAAGAACCGGAAGCCCTTGAGTTAATTAAAGTACTTTCCAGATTTCCTGAAGAGGTTTTAAGTTCTTATGAACACCTTGAACCTCATAAGATGATATACTATCTGAATTCTGTTGCAGAAACATTTCATAAATTCTATCACAATAACAGGATTGTTAATCCGGAAGACCCGGAAAGAACATTCGCAAGACTTATTGTATGTGAAATTACAAAACAGGTTCTCAGGAACGGATTTTCTATTATTGGAATCAGTGCACCTGAAAGGATGTAAGTTTAAACGTTGAATGACAAATTATTATTTAATAAATTGTATTAAAATCTAAGAATGAAAACTATATTAATAATCATACTGACCTTACTGACTCTTGGTGCTTTTGCGCAGGATAAGAATGAAAAAATAGGTATACCGGATGATTTTAAAATTGGAACAAATTACTTTAATTACGGCGATAAGGATAAAGTAAATATAGATGTATTCGTCTGGGGTTCAATCAGAGTTCCGGGAAAATACCTCATTCCTCAGGGAACCACGTTGATGGAACTGTTGACTCTGTGCGGCGGACCGATTAACGAATCTAAACTTGAAGATATAAGAATTGTAAGGCTAAAAAATGACACTCTCGGTGTTAAAGAAGATAAAGTTTTGACCGTTGACTATAACGAATACCTCTGGGAAAAGCAAATCACAAAGCCCGGAAAACTCAATCCTGTGCTGTATCCCGGAGATATGATAATGATTCCTAATTCACCCAAATACAATTTCAGGGACAATCTTTATCTTATTTTAGGAGTAACAACAACCCTCGTTTCAATAGCAACTTTAATCGTTACTGTAACACGTTATTAGAATATTTCTATGAAAGCTACCAGAAAACAAATAGAAGATTTTATTAGCGAGAAAAGGTTCCTTTTTTACGGAGCATCTTCCGTAAAAGGTAAATTCGGCAACCTTGTTTTAAAGCATTTGAACGATAATGGATACAAAGTTTATCCTGTTCATCCGGATTTAAGTCAGGTTAATGGAATAGACTGTTATAAGAAATCATCTGATGCAGGCGAAGGAATAAACTGTGCTATACTTATACTTGGTACTGAGAACACTGAGAAAGTTACTGAAGAATTAATCAGCTACGGAATCAAGAAAATCTGGATGCAGCAAAGGTCGGGTTCTGAAAAGTCAATTAATGATTTTAAGGATAAAGGCATAGAAGTAATAACCGATGAATGTATACTTATGTTCACAGATCCTATAACGATAGTACATAGAATACACAAATGGGTGAATAAAGTAACGGGAAAACTACCTGCTTAGTTTGTGTGTTAATTAATCGACATAAATGAAAAAGGCTGCCAAAGGCAGCCTTTTTCTTATAATCAAAGAAATGCTTATTTCTTCTTTTCTTCTTTCTTTGGTTCTTCTTTTTTGACGTCTTTCTTTACATCTTTCTTTTCTTCTTTCTTAACGTCTTTCTTTTCTTCTTTCTTTACTTCTTTTTTGGTATCTTTCTTAACATCTTTCTTTTCGTCTTTCTTTACGTCTTTCTTTTCTTCTTTCTTTGTATCTTCAACTTTTTCTTTTCTTACTTTTTTCTTAGGTGTTAACTTGTAGAATTTGTCCTTCATTGGAGTCCATTTTGCAAGCTGGTCTTTTGTTAATGATTTTTCGATTTCAGCATTGACGCCGGCCTGTAACTTTGTCATTTCAGTTGCAAGACCTTTTTTGTCTAATTTCTTTGCTTTTAAATCGTCAACTTTTTGCTCGTAGTTGAAATAAGCAGGATAAACTGCTGCATACTGCTCTTTAGTTAATTTAAGCTTTTTGTAAAGATAATCAGCTTTCCAACCGGCTCTGTCTCCCGGGAAGTTTACTGCAAATGCAGAACCAAAAAATCCTGCTAAAATTACTAGAACTAATAATGCTTTAATTCTTGACATAATGTTTTCTAAAAATTTAGATTAATTAAAATGGTTAATTTAATAACCTGCAAATATGATAATTATAAATTTAAAAGTAAATATCTTTTTTAATGCACCTGTGTCCACTATTTTAGACATGGGAATTTTGCGATTTTAAGCGACTATAAATAAATTCATACAACTAAAAATCCTTCAAGTGCTTTCGCTGATTTAAACTCTGTACACGACAGAAATGATTAGATGAAAAATTAATCTGGCTCCAACAATGTTATGGTTATTAAACCCATTAATAAACAATAACATAAAGAAAGGAACCAGATTATGAAACAAAATACT
>CAIUQV010000375.1 GCA_903901375.1 uncultured Ignavibacteriota bacterium | reverse complement strand
GGGATATTTCAAACGAACAGATAGGAAAATCATCTGCAATCATAAATCAGTCTGCAATAGAGGCCGCCAAAGCACAGGAAAGAATAGATGACTTAAAAATCAGCATTGAAGATTACGAATATAAAATCAATCTTGAAGGGTTCATAAAAATACTTGATGAACTTATTGACAATGCTTTTAAATTTTCAGAAAAAGGAGATGAGGTTACAATATCAACAAGAAATGACGACAAGTATAACATTATTTCAATTTCCAATAAAGGGGTAGGTATGACGGAAGAGCAAATAGCGAACATAATGCCGCATATGCAGTTTGAAAGAAAAGTAAGAGAACAGCAAGGTTCGGGACTAGGACTTTCAATTGCGAAGAAAATCATAGACATTCACGAAGGCAGACTAAACATTTTTGCAAAAGATGGATTTATTACCTTTGAAGTGTATTTATTAAAACCTTAAATTTAAAGAATATGAAAACACTATTAGTAATTGAAGACGATGATGTTTTAAGAGAAAACATCAGTTTGATACTTGAAAGCGAGGGTTACAACGTAACCAAATGCAATAACGGAGAAGAAGGCATAAAAGAAATCGAAACCAAGAAATTCGATTTAATACTTTGCGATATAATGATGCCTCAAATGGACGGGTACGATGTATTAAAGAGTATCAAATATCTGAAGACCCCTCCTGCATTTATATTTCTTACAGCAAAAACAGAAAGACAGGACTGGAGAAAAGGAATGGAGCTTGGTGCGGATGATTTTATTACAAAACCGTTTACAAGAGAAGAAGTACTTAATGCAATAAATATACAACTTTCCAAGAGAGAAACGGTCCTTAAGAAGTTTAACATGGAAAAGGAAATGTTAAGTCTGCTTAAGAATAAGATGAAAGATGAAGACAAACTTAATTCCGATTTAAAGTATGAAGGGAATTTATTTCTTTCCGACAGTAATAAATCCGATTTTATAAAAATAAGCAATATACTGTATCTATCAGCCGCAAAGGATTACACAAAAATCTTTACTAAAGACAAGAAGACATTTATTGTAAGAAAACCTATGAAAGTATGGGAAAGTAAGCTGCCAAAAGAGCATTTTCTGAGAATTCACAGGTCAACAATAATCAACACGGAATATATAGATAAGGTTGAAAGATGGTTTAACTATTCACATAAATTATATCTTAAAGATGTTAAGGATTTCTTTATAATAAGCCAGAGGTACAGCAGGAAGTTCAAGAAACAGATTACCAAGATGTAAAGTGTAAACAAAGAAAATAATTAGACCTTTATAACCAGAATACCAAATCAGAAGTTATATCCTTTTGTAACACAGAAATAATTAGAAATTATTATAAATGCCCTGAAAGATGCCAAGAATAATAATTAGATAAAGTAAGATTGAAAACGCGACAGCAACCATTATGCCTCTTTTATCACGGCTTACGAAATGGCAATTGTTAAAATCTTTACAGTCACAGCATACATTCATACTTCCTTCATTACATTCAGTAACACAAATACCATTTTTAAGTGACACCGATTTCTTCATACATTTAGTTTTAAGTGTATTAAAAGCTGAAGGATGCTCTCCATAATAATGACAGGCAACAAATGATTTTGATAAAATCCTTCAGCTTAAATGTTAACCTATGACAAATTATCAATTCTGAATGTGATATAATACAATTAATATGCAGCCGATATATTTCAATCATATGTGATTAATACCGTTGATTAGCGTAAAATACATGATAAGAAATTTAGAATTTGCACAATTAAAAACGCGGAACCAAATACAGTTCCGCGTTTTAGGAAATGAATGTTATTACGACAATCTTTATTTGACCAATGTCATTTTCTTTGTTAAAACTTCTGTACCTGCTGTATTACTTACAGAGATTTTGTAGAAGTAAGTTCCGCTGCTTAAACTTCCTGCGTTGAACTGTGCTGTATAGAAACCTGCTTTTTGGTTCTCGTTTACTACCTGCTGGACTTCTTTTCCCGAGATATCATAGATTGTGATGTTTACTTTGCTGTCTGCAGGAATCTCATAATCTATCTTTGTTGTTGGATTGAACGGATTCGGATAGTTTTGTGAAAGTGTGAACTTCTTTGGTGCTCCGATTTCGATACCTGAATTTAAGCTGAAGTATTCAAAGTTACCGTTAAAATCTATCTGTTTGATTCTGTATGAATATTTTCCTGTATTTAATTTGCTGTCTGAGAAACT
>CAIUQV010000374.1 GCA_903901375.1 uncultured Ignavibacteriota bacterium | reverse complement strand
TCTAATGCTCTAAGAAGAATGGGAGGCGAATACCTTACAATCTCAACTTTTCCAAGCGACCCGTCCGTCAATTAATACTCATTTAAAGGGCTGGACTTGTTTGATATATTAAATTCTAAATTATTACAAAATCCCTTTGGCTTGTTTAAAATATTTACATAACGGAAATACCTGTGCTGAAATAGAAAAGGGCAAGTAATATAAATTACCTGCCCCGATGATATTTAACTTTTACGATTTTATATTTAAAAACTATTTCCCCTTCTGGTATTTAGCATCTGAAAGAAGTTTTTCCACTTCGGAGTATTCGGGATAGTCCTTTGTTACTCTTTCGAGAAGACTGATGGCTCTGTCATAATTACCGCCTTCCATACTGCGTTTTGCGACTATAACGAGCAAACCATTCCTGAAAGGTACAAGTTTGGAATTATAATATTCATAATCGTACGAAGCACCGGAATAAACATCATAATACGATGAAGGAATTGAAGCGTCTATATAATCTATGGCGTCAGAATATCGTTTATCAAGAAAATAGTTATTTGCATTATCGTACCTTGATTCCATTATGCTGTTTACCACTGTCTGTCTGAGTTTAGATACATCAGAATAGAGCTTAAAGTTTTTCGGAAAATCTGAAAGATATTTAAGTAAGGTAGTAGAATCTCTTACAGGATTTAATGTCTGAACGTAACTCCATTTATCTTCGAAGAATGTCGGCACTGCCTGTCCTAGCATATAATCTATAACTGAGTTCTTCGCAAAATCATCAGGGAAATCCGATAGATACAAAATCGCATCGTACCAGTTTCTGCTTTCAAATGATTTTTGCCCGAGGTTAAACTGTTCATCATAGCTTGTTTTTGTTACAGGAAGCGTACGATGCATTATGCATCTGTAATTAGTCGAGTTCAGATCATTTACTATCGTTACATCAAAAACATCGAGACCTGTCTGTTCTTTATTAAGCTGCCTCAGTGCATAAGCTTTAAACTTCTGGAAGTTCTGCGAAAATATCTCCGCCTGGAATTTTGGAATCTTCACTTTCGCATTTAAGTTTTCGAAAGAAGTGTAGTCAGTCGGAAGTGTAAGAGTGACATCATACATTTCAGTATTCGGGTCGTACAGTCCGATGCTGAATATTTTTACCTCTACTAGCCCGAGAGAATTTTTCTGGTTCTGTTTAATCACCCCCCTCAGAAACCTTAAGTTCATCAGCAACGTTTGAGACTATCGTCTGTTTCTGCAGCTTAAACATATCAGCACGGTTTATCTGATCCTGTTCAGTCTGAAACTCTACCTTAGTCTGAAACATATCAGGAAACTTCTGAGCAATCTTATTGTAATACTTCATAACTTCAAAATCATAAACTTCAGTACTTTTATCCGAAAGGAGTGCAAACCTCTTCTCGTCACTGCTGAAAACATAGCTGCTTTTAGACTGATTGTAATTATCAATTTTTGACTTATAAACCTGTTTACCGCCAAGATTAAAAAGACCACGCTTCGAACCGTTCGGGTCGTCTACAAGAAAATAATTAAACAACGGCGATGGGACAGGTCTTAACGAAACATTATTTATTTCTTTAATGCCAATTATTCCGTTCTGAGTAAGTTTAAACAATTTAATGTATCCCTGAAACGAACAGAGAATTAATTCGCCGCGTTCATCGAAGTCAACTGACTTAAAATCCTTGAGTGCAAATGTTTTCACTTTCTTTCCTGATTTTGTATCTATGTAATCTATATTACCGCCGTTTTTGCAGAAGAGTGTATTGCCGTCTTCGCTGATATCCATTACCGACTCACCCGCATAATTTATAAGAATATTATCTTCATAAATATCAAAAAGTATAGAGTTATTCGGTCCTGAAGCAACAATGTACTTTAAATCAGGAGTAAGGAAAAAATTATTAATATTCTCTGCGTCAAAGTCCTGAATCAGCTGACCGGTCTGAAGGTCAAAGTAGCTGAGCAGGTTTTTATCCTCGGAAAGTTCAAGAACTGCCAGTTTAGAACCGTCTGCCGAAAACCTTACTCTAAACTCATTTGTGTATGAGTTCATTTCAAACATTCTTTTCACAGCATAAGTACCGTTAGCATCATAAGCACCGTATTCCACATAGTAGGAACCGTCTTTTGTCGTAATCCTCGCAGTGTTCAGATTACCCGAATTATCGAAATAACCTGCATTCGCAACGTTTGTGTTCTTAAAATTTAGTGCAACTGCATCTTCAAACTTAGTCTGTGAAAACAAAGAAGTTACTATAAAAAGTAATATCAATAAAAGAGCGGACTTTTTCATAATTAATAATTATAATTTTACAATATAATGAAAATAATCATTTTGCACGTAAAAGAATATTCATTACTATTCCATACCATATTTGTAGTTCAAACATTCCTGTTTGAAACATATCTTTCAACTGTAATTTAGGCAGCACGTTCTGTGTGTCCCGATTCATCGGGATTTGAAACAAATCTTTCAACTGTATTTCAAAGTCACGTTCTGTTTTTCCCGGTTTATCTGGATTTGAAATAAATATATAATTTCTATCTTTAATATTTCCTATTTTATCTTTAATATTATCAATGGAGCATTATTTACAATCGATTACAATCGCATTTCTTGCATTGTTTCCTCTGGTGAATCCTGTAGGAGCAGTACCTTTATTCTGTACATTGACCAGCAGCGGAACACCTGAATACAGGAAAAGAATGGCATTTAAAACAGCGCTGAATGTTGTGATAATACTTATTGCGTTTTTGTTTATGGGAAAACTGCTTCTTGATTTTTTTGGAATTTCATTACCGGTTCTGAAAATAGCAGGCGGACTTATAGTTGCACATACTGCCTGGGAAATGGTGACCAGCAAGAGCAAGCTTACGAATGAAGAAACGAGCGAGCTTGAAAGCAAGGAAGATGTGTCGTTTACTCCTATGGCAATGCCGATGTTGAGCGGACCTGGGTCAATCGGAATCGTAATCGGACTGACTCAGGAAAAAACTGTTTCTTCATTTACATATTATCTCGGGTTTTCTACAGGCATAATTATTCTTGGATTAGTCGTATACTTACTGCTAATAATTTCTTTGAAATTATTTAAAATAATGGGAAAGACAGGAATAGGCGTTATGAGCAGAATAATGGGTTTCTTCATACTTGCCATTGCTGTAGAAATAATATACGAAGGACTCATCGGTCTTAAGTTTTTAAATTAAATTTAATCACTGATTAAACATAGATATAGAGCTTATTACCTAAAACATTACTGTTCTTCATCACTTTAACCGCACAGGGCAGAAAATATGTTTTGAATTTAAGTATAAAAATTGTTATATTTAATGTTTTATAAATCATATTCTTGAAAAAATGTTTGCAATAGTCGACATAAAAGGTTCACAATATAAGGTTGAAGAAAAACAAACCATTTTCATCCCAAAAGTATCGGGTGAAAAAGGAACAAAAGTTGAGTTTGACAAAGTATTGATATTTTCATCCGACGCAAAATCGATTGAAGTCGGTACACCGGTATTAAAACACAAAGTGGAAGCAACAATACTTGACCACGTAAAAGATGAGAAGATAATAGTGTTCAAAAAGAAGAGAAGAAAAGGTTACAAGATTAGAAAAGGACACAAACAGCAGTTTACACAAATTCAAATCGATAAAATAAATTAATTCAGATAATAATAAGTTATGGCACATAAAAAAGGTTTAGGAAGCTCTAAGAACGGCCGCGATTCCAATTCCCAGAGACTGGGAGTTAAGAAATTCGGCGGCGAGACCGTTAAAGCAGGAAATATACTGATCAGACAAAGAGGAACCAAAGTTATTCCCGGTAAGAATGTCGGATTAGGAAAAGACTACACAATATTCGCTTTAATAGACGGTAAAGTAAAATTTACTGATAAAGCCGGAAGAAAAATACTTAACGTACTTCCTTTAGAAACAGCTTCAGCATAAGTTTTAATCTGCATAATAAAAAAGCCCCGATTACTCGGGGCTTTTTTTATTTACTATTTTTTCATCACTTTGTTATTTATTCATAGTCTCTTCATCTTTTCATTCATAATTCTGACTCCTGGCTCCTAGATTCTAAATTCTAGATTCTAACTTCTGAATTCTGACTCCTGACTCCTGGATTCTAAATCTCTCTTAACTCACAACTTTCAGCATTGACTTTACGTCTTCTGCAGATTTATCAAGAGCAGCTTTTTCCTCGTCAGTAAGTTTCAGAGGTACAATTTCTTCCATTCCCTGAGCACCAATCTTAATAGGAACACCGAGACAGATATCATTGTATCCGAATTCACCCTGCAGGTAAACACAGCTTGACATTATTCTCTTTCTGTTATTTACGATAGCGTCAATCATCTGAACGACTGATGCAGCAGGAGCATAGTATGCACTGCCTGTTTTCAGGAGCTTAACAATTTCTGCACCGCCGGTTCTTGTTCTTTCGATTAAAGCTTCAATTCTGTTTTTTGGCAGAAGGTCAGTTAAAGGAATACCCGAAACGGTTGTGTATCTTACGAGTGGAACCATCGAATCACCATGACCGCCAAGAACTATTGAGTTAATGTTTTCTATAGAAACATTAAGTTCCATACAGATAAAAGCTTTGAATCTTGCAGTGTCAAGAACGCCGGACATACCAATAACCCTGTTTCTCGGGAAATGGCTGTTAAC
>CAIUQV010000373.1 GCA_903901375.1 uncultured Ignavibacteriota bacterium | reverse complement strand
ATCAGAAATCACAGACGTGCTTCGTACAACGTTAGCAGGAAAGAGTATGAAGGACTTTCAATCTATCCTGTCGGGATTGATAAGAAGTACTGCCCCGACGATTTACTCGAAGCAGCAAGAGCAGATTCTGATTTAGCTCTTGAACTCGGAGAAAAGTTCGGATACAGAAATGCTCAGGTAACTGTTATCGCACCAACAGGTACAATAGGACTTCTGATGGATTGTGATACAACCGGCGTCGAGCCTGACTTTGCACTCGTAAAGTTTAAGAAACTTGCAGGCGGCGGTTACTTCAAGATTATTAATGAATCTGTGCCCCCTGCATTAAAAGGACTCGGTTACAGCGAAAACGAAATAGATGATATTATTAAATACACCAAAGGATACGGATCATTAATCGGTTGTCCGCACATTAACCCTCAGTCGCTGACTGAAAAAGGGTTTACTATGGAAGTTATTAAACTGGTAGAGAAGTCTTTACCCAGTGTTTTTGATATCACTTTTACATTCAATAAATATACACTCGGTGCTGCATTCTGCAAGAACGTTCTTGGATTTACGGATGAACAGCTTGACGATTTCAGTTTCAATATTCTAAAGGCACTCGGATTTACCAAAGAACAGATTGATGAAGCTAATGATTATATCTGCGGCACGATGACTATAGAAGGTGCACCGCATCTTAAAGTTGAACACTATCCGATTTTTGATTGTGCTAACAAATGCGGTAAAAAGGGAACACGTTATATTCTTCCCGAAGCACACATTAAAATTATGGCAGCAGCCCAGCCGTTTATATCGGGCGCTATCTCAAAAACAATCAATCTTCCAAATCACGCTACCATAGAAGATATGAAGAGCGCATACATGCTCTCCTGGTCGCTTGGTTTGAAGTCAAACGCTCTGTACAGAGACGGCTCAAAACTTTCACAGCCGCTCAACAGAACAATAGACGATTTACTTGACTTCGAGGAAGAAGAAAAGTCAGATATTACAGTTTCTGCAAATGCAGATATAGTAAAAGTTGCAGAGAGAATAATTCACAGGTACATCGCGAAGAGAAGAAAACTTCCGTTCCGCCGCAGAGGATATACACAAAAAGCCAAGATTGGAAATCATAATGTGTATCTCAGAACAGGTGAGTACGAAAACGGACAGCTCGGAGAAATATTTATCGATATGCATCGTGAGGGTGCGGCATTCAGAAGCCTGATGAACTGTTTTGCAATAGCAGTGTCGCTCGGCCTGCAGCATGGAGTTCCGCTTGAAGAGTTTGTTGACGCATTCGTTTATACGCGTTTCGAACCTAACGGAATAATCATCGGTAATCCAAACATTAAGATGGCAACATCTATTATTGATTACATCTTCCGTGAACTTGCAGTTACTTATTTATCAAGAACTGACCTTGCTCATATACCTGAAGATCAGATTGCAATAAGTCCTGTTGATTCACTCGCAAAGACTGAAAAAGACAAAGATATGGAATTCTACGAAGAAAAGATTTACAGCGAAAGAATCGTGGAAGAAAAGATAACCGATAAACCAAAAGAAACTAATTTAACTATAGATCATTCTATTCCAATAAAAATAGTCGCTAACCCTAACGGAAACGGTAATGGTAAAGGCGGCGAAAAGGTTAAAGTTGAAGAAGCAATCCTGAAAGGTTATACAGGTGATATCTGTCAGGAATGCGGACAGGCAACTATGGTAAGAAATGGCACATGCCTGAAATGTATGAGTTGCGGTTCAACAAGCGGCTGTTCTTAAGCCTTGTTAACCCTGGAGAAAGGAATATAAAAAAGGGCAGACCATCCGGTCTGCCCTTTGTGTTTATACTCTTAAAATCTATTATTCAATTCTACTATTTATTATCTATCCGTTAGAATCAGTAAAATCAGTGTACATCATATTTATTCCAGTATTATCAGTGTGCTCGTTTTTTCACTGCTCCTAAGAAATCACTTTATGCTTCTTTCCAACCTTCTCAAACGCTGCCAGACATTTCTCTATATCATCCTTTGAATGAGCCGCCGATATCTGCACTCTGATTCTTGCCATACCTTTCGGAACTACAGGAAAGAAAAATCCTACTGCATAAATTCCTTCTTCATACAAATCCTTCGAAACTGCCTGTGCAAGTACTGCATCATTCTCAAACTTCCTGAAAAGTACAGGTACTATAGGATGTACACTGTCTATTATGTCAAAGCCAAGCTTTGTCATTCCTTCCCTGAACTGCTTTGTGTTGTCCTGAAGTGTTTTACGAAGGTCGTCACTCTTATCCAGTAAATCAAAAGCTGCTATTGATGCTCCAACTACTGACGGTGAAACCGAATTGGAAAACAGGTAAGGTCTTGAGCGCTGACGCAGCATATCAATAATTTCTTTTCTGCCTGTAGTGAACCCGCCCGTTGCACCACCCATTGCTTTCCCCAGTGTTGAAGTAATTATGTCAACCTCACCGAGAGCATTGCAATATTCTATAGAACCTCTTCCTTTTTCTCCCAGAAAACCTGTTGCGTGCGAATCATCAACCATAACCATTGCATCATATTTATTCGCAAGTTCAATAATCTCTCTTATCTTTGCTATGTCGCCATCCATAGAGAAAACTCCATCTGTAGCAATTACAATATTCCGAGCTGGAACAGGCATTGCTTCCAGTCCGCTGTGATCCCAGATATCAGAACCTTCGCGTGCAAGTTTGAGCTTCTCTTCAAGGGAATTCATATCCGAGTGATTATAAATCAGGCGGCGTGCCTTGCAAAGTCTTATACCATCTATAATACTCGCGTGGTTTAATGCATCAGTTATAATAGTATCATCCTGTCCGAGTATTGATTCAAACAATCCGCCGTTTGCATCGAAACACGATGAATATAGAATGGTATCTTCTGTATGATAAAATTCCGCAATCTGTTTTTCAAGCTGCTTGTGTATGTCCTGTGTTCCGCAGATAAACCTGACAGATGCAAGACCGAAACCATATTTATCAAGTGTTTCGTGTGCAGCTTTAATTAAAACGGGATGATTTGCCAGTCCAAGATAGTTATTAGCGCAGAAATTTAATACGTCTCTTTCTTTTGCGTTATCAGGAAACCTGACACTTATTTCTGCTTTCTGGTCTGAGAGTATCACTCTTTCGTCTTTGTAAAGACCCTGTGACTTAATCTCAGATAATTCTTTCGCTAAATCAAGTTTTGTTCTGATGTACATATCCGTAAAATAATTTTAACCAAAATACTAAACCTGACGTTAAAATTAAGCACAAATAAAAAAGCCGGATTTCTCAATCCGGCTTTATATTCAGATATTTATATTATTCTACATTCCGTATCTGTCAATAATTTCCTGTTTCGTCTTTCCGATTATTTCATATTTCTTACCTACTTTTACGAATGCATCGAGTGCTTTTTCAAGATGATGCATATCATGTGCAGCAGAAAGCTGTGTTCTGATTCTTGCCTGTCCCTTTGGAACAACAGGGAAGAAGAATCCAACCGCATAAATACCCTCTGCAAACAAGTCTTTTGAGAAGTCCTGCGACAGTTTTGCATTGAATAGCATTACAGGTACTATTGCAGTTTCACCGTCTTTGATTATTAAGCCGGCTTCTGTTAACGATTTTCTCCAGAAAGCAGTGTTAGCTTCGAGCTTGTCTCTTCTTTCAGTTGTCTTTGAGATAATATCAAGAACCGTCATCGAAGCTTCAACTATCGAAGGAGCTACTGCGTTTGAGAACAGATATGGTCTTCCGCGCTGACGGCAGAGTTCGACTATTTCTTTTCTTCCTGAAATACAACCACCCGATGCACCGCCGAGTGCTTTACCGAGTGTGGTGGAAATGATATCAATCTTTCCCATTACTCCGAAATGCTCTGCTGTGCCGCGTCCTGTTTTGCCTATGTATCCTGATGTATGGGCTTCATCAACAAAAACCATTGCATTGTATTTTTCTGCAAGCTCTACAATCTTATCAAGCTTTGCAAGGTCACCGTCCATTGAGAAGGCACCGTCTGTAATAATCAAACGGATTCTCTTGTCCTGATGAAGTACAAGTTTTTCTTCAAGATGTTTCATATCCGAATGCTTGAAAGTATCCTGCTGTGCTTTTGCAAGACGGATACCGTCAACGATTGATGCGTGAATTAATCTGTCAGCAATCATAACATCCTGATCAGTGAGTACTGCTTCGAACACACCTGCGTTAGCATCAAAGCAGGAAGGGAACAGAATTGTATCTTCTGTGCCTAAGAACTTAGTCAGCTTATCTTCAAGCTGTTTGTGTGTATCCTGAGTTCCGCAGATAAACCTGACCGAGGACATACCATAACCTCTGTGGTCAAGCCCTTTGTGTGCTGCCGCAACTACTTCCGGATGAGAAGACAGTCCGAGATAATTGTTTGCACACATATTTATAACTTTCTTTGCTTCCGTCCCGATCGGAAATTGAACTTCAATTTCTGCATCCTGAGGGTCGCATATCGCTCTTTCTTCTTTGAATAAACCGGCTGTCTTTATTCCTGTTACTTCGTCCGAAAGTGCTTTCCTAACTTCTTCTGAATAAGCCATTTATTACTCCTATGTTAAAAATTAAAATTATGTTTGGTAAAAACGCACACTGATAAAACTGATTTTAGTATGATTTGCACTGATAATGTTCAATCACAGATAAAGCTTTTTTGATCATTTGTGAAAACTTTCCTTTTAACTTCTGGTTCATTGCCGAAATTCAAAAGTAAACCAACTTCAATGTTTGTTGATTTCAAATAATTAAGCAATTGAAATTCATTTTCTTTTACTAATGATAAACTTGCTTTTAATTCGACAATTATCTTGTTTTCAATAAACAGATCAGCATAATATTCCCCAACTATTTTATTATCATAATAAACCTTTATTGGGTATTGTGAGTTAAAGTCTAATTTGTTTTTACTGAGTTCTATTTCTAATGCTTTCTGGTATACTTTTTCCAAAAATCCATAACCTAATACATTATATACCTTATAAAAACATTTTATAATTTGCTCACTTAATTCACTATGTAAATAATTACTATTTTTGTTATCCATAATTATTTCTAAAAATAATCAGTGAAAATCATAATACAATCAATCTCTTCAGTGTGCTAATCTCTTCAGTGTGCCAATCTCTGTTTCTTACTCTACTCCGAATTCCTTCAGCAGTGCCATTATATTATCCACACTGTCGAATGCCTCCGGTGTTGCCTTTGCGTCAGGAATCGAAAGATTATACTTTGTTTCCAGAAATACCTTTAACGATACCATAGAAAACGAATCCACTATTCCGCCTGAAATCAACGGTGTGTTAAAAGTTACTTCTCTGTCATCTCCGTCCTCAAGGTATTCGTTTTTAACGTACTCAAGAACTGTGTCTTTAATTGCTGCCATTTGATTTGCTCCGTTTAATTTATTAAAATTTATTTATTAGTATTTTACATATCGTTTTCAAGTGTGGAAATATCGCCTATCTCTTCACCCCATTCTTTTGCTCTTAATACTCTTCTCATTATCTTTCCGCTCCTTGTTTTCGGCAGTGAATCCACAAATTCAATTTCCTGCGGCATTGCAAGTGCAGAAAGTTTCTTCCTTACAAAGTTCATGATTTCAAGTTCGAGCATTTTATCAGCATCAAAACCTTTCTTTAAAGTAATGAATGCTTTTACTACCTCCATATTCACAGGATCTGGTTTACCGACTACTGCAGATTCTCCAACCGCAGGGTGTTCAAGTAAAGCAGACTCAATCTCAAACGGTCCTACAAGGTGCCCTGCTGTATTGATAACATCGTCATCCCTTCCCACAAACCAGAAATATCCGTCTTCGTCTATGCTTGCTCTGTCGCCGCAAAGATACCAGCCGTTCTTGAACTTGCTCTTATAAATTTCTTCGTTGTTCCAGTAGGTTCTAATCATCGAAGGCCAGCCCGGCTTGATTGCAATCATTCCTACAATGCCTTTCTTTGTGATAGGTTCTGATGTTTTTAAATCAACCACTGTTGCTGTTATTCCCGGGAAAGGTTTTCCCATCGAACCGGGTTTAATCTTCATTCCCGGATAGTTGCTTACCATTATACTGCCGGTTTCTGTCTGCCAGAATGTATCGTGAAACATCATTCCGAATGCTTCCTGCGACCAGATAACTGCTTCTGCGTTTAAAGGT
>CAIUQV010000372.1 GCA_903901375.1 uncultured Ignavibacteriota bacterium | reverse complement strand
TACCAGTGCAAGTGTAATAATGCCGAAAGTCACTCTCATCTGAGTGTGTTTGTATAGGTTGTTTACTATCACATTCGGATTAGCATCACGCTTCAGGCCTATAACGATTCTCATTCCGTCTCTGTCACTCTCATCATTTATTGCTGCAATGTCCTCAAGCTTCTTGTCTCTTACAAGCTGTGCAATGCTTTCAATCAAAGTTGCCTTGTTTACCTGATACGGTAATTCAGTGATTATAATATTTTGCTTTCCGTTCCTGTCAGGCTCTACATTTACTTTTGCCTGCAGTATAATCTTTCCTCTCCCTGTTTCAAACGCATCTATCACAGGCTGATAACCATATATTATACCGCCTGTCGGGAAGTCAGGTGCAAGCACGTACTTCATAAGTTTCTTGACGGTTGCATCTGGATTTTTAAGAAGGTAAATCAATCCGTCACATACTTCTGTTAAATTATGTGGCGCGATGTTGGTTGCCATTCCAACTGCAATACCGTTCGAACCGTTCACAAGCAGATTTGGGAAATTACATGGTAATACTGTCGGCTCTTTTAATGTCTCGTCAAAATTAGGAATAAAATCAACAGTATTTTTATCTATATCTGTCAAAAGTGTTTCTGCTACTTTTGATAGTCTTGCCTCAGTATAACGCATTGCCGCAGGTGAGTCTCCGTCAATTGAACCAAAGTTTCCCTGACCGTCCACAAGAGTATATCTTAAAGAAAAATCCTGTACCATTCTGACCATGGTGTAATAAACAGCCGAGTCGCCGTGTGGGTGGTATTTACCAAGCACCTCTCCGACAATTCTCGCAGATTTCTTGTACGGTTTATTTGAGTATAAACTCAGTTCACTCATACCGTAAAGTACTCTTCTGTGCACTGGCTTCAATCCGTCTCTCACGTCGGGCAGAGCTCTTGAAACAATAACAGACATTGAATAATCAATGTAAGACGTTTTCAGTTCGTCTTCAATATTAACCGGTATTATCTTTTCGTTTGGCATTAATTATGTAATTTAATAAACTTTATTAATCATAAATAAAGCCCTTCCGGGCTTTATTATTTTATGTGGAGATAACAGGATTCGAACCTGCGACCCCTTCATTGCGAACGAAGTGCTCTACCAACTGAGCTATATCCCCTTTCTTATTTCAAACATAAAAATACGTATTTCCAACGTCTTTCTCAATGTATATTTTAATACAAAAAGGGTTTGAGGTATGCCCCAAACCCTTATAAACACTGATATTATTCGACTTTACTTATTTCCCGAGATTTTTTAAATCGTCCATCGATTTAAAATCAATATCCTTTGGAGGATCGAAAAAGTCAGGCGCTACTTTTGCTTCAGGTTCAAATATTGATGCTGTCATCGTAGTTTTGCCATCCGTAAATTTCAGAGCCATCTTGTCCTGATAAATCCAGATTTTCTCTTCACCTTTTGAATAAACGTCACATTTGTAACCTATTATTTCTTCCGTTCCGCCCTTTGTATAATCTTTCAGTTTATCTTTAACATCGTATAATTTTGCAAAATCTTTCTGGAAGTTCTCATCTTTTGAAACATCCATCTTCATTCCCATCTTCTGTCCCATTAAATCCATTACCATAAACAACGTGCCCTCCTTGACGTACATTGTTGAGTTTACATCCTGACCTTTGTCCTTTGCTTTTATCTCAAGCTTTACACTCTTGCCCATAACGAACATATCCATCGAACCGGTTTCGTCATTGCCCTTCATATCATACTTAAGATGAAATGGTGTATTTTCACTTATTGCAACTTCTTTCTTGTCTTCTTTCTTATCATCTTTTTTATCTGTAGTGCCTTTTTTGCCGCACCCTGTTAAAAGACCAAAAGATAAGAAAACAACTGCGAACAGGTACATCAATTTTTGAATTCTCATAACTTTTAATTTTAAATGTTTGTTTAAAAATGTATGTTTAAAATACTTAAAATATACTTTTATTAAAACATAATTTAATGATGATACCCCCTGAGGAAAAAATAATACTTTTTGACGGAATCTGCAATTTCTGTAATTCATCTGTGAACTTTATAATCGACAGGGATAAAAGGAATATTTTCCAGTTTGCTTCTCTTCAGTCGGATTTTGGACAAAAATGTCTGAATGATTTTAATCTGCCAACTGATTCGTTCTCTACTCTGATTCTTGTTTCAAACGGAAAATACTTCACGCGCTCGACAGCAGCTTTAAGGATTGCAAAAGAATTATCTTTACCTGTCAATCTGACCTTTGCTTTTATCATCATACCACCATTCATCAGAAATATATTTTACGATATTATATCCCGAAATCGGTACAAGTGGTTCGGCAAAAAAGATGCGTGTAGAATCCCATCCCCTGAAGAACGTGCGAAGTTCATAGAATAATATATTTATCTGTCATCCCCGCATGCTTTTGGCGGGGATCCATATTCATTTGTCATCCCCGCATGCTTTTGGCGGGGATCTCGACTCCTACAATACCCTCTCTAAAATATTTCATAATAAGCTGCTATTGTCTTTTATCCGCGTTCTGTTTTTATCTTTTCCCCTGTGCTCTCCATCTTTTCTCTGAGGTCTCTGCGAACCTGCTCCTATATTCTATACTCCTATATTCATAGAATATTTTACCCATACTAATTAAATTACATCATGAACAAAGAAGCAGAAAAAATAGTAAATGCACTAAACCTGACCAAACATCCCGAAGGCGGACATTTCTCAGAAGTTTATAAATCAGAAGAAATTATCGAAAATGGTTTACCCGATAGATTCATTGGCAGGCACACACTCTATACATCTATATATTTTCTGCTTTACGAAAATGAGTTCTCTGCATTCCACGTTTTAAAGTCAGACGAAATCTGGCATTTTTATAAAGGTACTACTCTCGACATTCATATAATAAATCCTGATGGCTCATTAAGAACCATATCACTCGGTAATAATATCGAATCTGGCGAATATTTCCAGTACTGTATTAAAGCAGGACAGTACTTCGCCGCCGAAGTTCGCGATAAATCGTCATTCTCTCTCGTAGGATGTACAGTCTCTCCCGGTTTTGAATATTCAGATTTTGAATTGTGTGAAAAGAAATCACTGATTGAAATGTTCCCACACCACAAAGAAATGATTGAGAGGCTGACTAAATAAAATTAATTTCCGTGGCAAAATATATGTCTTTTTGAGAAGTATATTACTGGGAAGAATATATAGCATTTATTAATCTTTTCCTATTTAAATGGCAAAATTGGCAAAAATAATAGTATTATATATGAGTACTCATTGTTACCATCGTTAGATTTATTTCATATTAAAAATCATTTTATAGTTTTCAATTATTGGTATCGCTTTTCCATCGCTCTTCCGTCGATCTTTTATCGCTTAAACCGGTATTAAACTGGTAATATAAATATATTACTCAACTCTTATCCGGCTCAAAACCATACTTTCATTCTTATGTTTTCCTTATAATTAGAGTAATATTATAAATTCCAGCAGGATTTGGTTTCCTTTGTTTTCCATTTATTCAAAAGGCTGTATTGAGTATATTTGCCAATGAAAAATAGATTACTTGTTACAGCGGCTCTGCCCTATGCTAACGGATATATTCATCTTGGACATATTGCAGGTGCATATTTACCGGCGGATATTTTTGTGCGATTCAAAAGACTTTGCGATGAAGAGATTATTTTCGTTTGCGGCTCGGATGAACATGGTACTGCTATAGAAATTTCTGCTATGAAGGAAAGTGTTTCGCCAAAAGAAATTATTGACAGATACCACTTTGCGAATAAGGATGCATTCGATAAACTCGGAATTTCTTTTGATATTTATTCACGGACTTCAAATGAGATTCATCATAAAACTTCACAGGATTTCTTCCTGAACCTTTTTGATAAAGATTTACTCATTCAGAAAACTGAGAAACAACTTTATTCCGAAAAGGATAAAAGGTTTCTTGCTGACAGGTTCGTGGAAGGAACCTGCCCTGTCTGCGGTTACGAAGAAGCTCGCGGCGACCAGTGCGAAAGCTGCGGAAGTAACCTTACTCCGCTTGAACTGAAAAACCCTAAATCCAAAATATCAGGTGATACTCCTGTAGTAAAAGAATCTATGAACTTTTTCTTTCCGCTTGAAGCATTTCAGCCAAAACTGGAAGAGTGGATTAAAGGAAAAGCAAACTGGAAATCGAACGTAAAGAATTACTGCGAGGGCTGGTTTAAAACCGGCTTAAAAGACAGAGCAATTACGCGCGACCTTGACTGGGGTGTGAAAGTTCCCGTGAAGAATACAGAAGGCAAAGTAATATATGTATGGTTTGAAGCTCCTATTGGTTACATTTCAGCAACAAAAGAACTGTTCATACAAAGAGGCACTCCAGAAAAGTGGAGTGAATACTGGTGCGAAGAAGATACAAGAATGATTCATTTTATCGGCAAGGATAATATTATTTTCCACGCAATTGTTTTCCCTGCTATGCTTATGGCACACGGCGGTTTTGTACTTGCGGAAAACATTCCTGCCAATGAGTTCCTGAACCTCGACGGTGCTAAGCTCTCAAAAAGCAAGGGTCACGGAATTCTCGTTAAAGATGTAGTGGAATCGTTTAATCCCGATGTGGTAAGGTACTCTGTTGCGTCCAATATGCCCGAGAATAAAGATTCTGATTTCTCCTGGGAGGATTTGCAGGCTAAGAACAACAATGAACTCGCAGCTATTCTCGGGAATTTCATAAACCGTACCGTTGTCTTTGCAAAAAGTAAATTTGACAATAAGATACCAACAAGAGTTTCTAAGGAAATACCGGAAATATTTTCATACATAAAATCACAGATGAAAATTATTGAAGAGTGTTACAATAATTATAAATTCCGCGATGCTCTTAA
The DNA here is from genome assembly GCA_903901375.1 of uncultured Ignavibacteriota bacterium. Classification (GTDB taxonomy): domain Bacteria; phylum Bacteroidota; class Ignavibacteria; order Tepidaquicellales; family Tepidaquicellaceae; genus CAIKZJ01. The sequence goes on along the minus strand of CAIUQV010000372.1, from coordinate 13,693 downwards.
CGAAACGATGAACATTGCCCGTGCTGCGAATAAATACTTTAACGACAGCGAACCGTGGAAAGTGATAAAATCTGACGAAGCTAAATGCGGTGAGATTATTAACGACTGTCTTCAGATAGCTCATTCGCTCGCTATAGCAGTTTCTCCTGTAATTCCTTTTACATCTGATAAGATTTTAAAAGTACTTGGCAAGGATACGACTGACTTTAAATGGGAAAAGATTGGGGAACTCGTACTTCTTGGCGGAACAGAACTCGGCGAGAATGAAATTCTCTTCCCGCAGATTGAACTGCCCGCAGCAAAGGAAGAAGAGACAGTTGTTGCAGAAGATAATCTTATAGCGATAGATGATTTTAAGAAAGTGAAACTTGCAACCGCAATAGTTATTAACGCAGAAGCTGTTCCGAAGAGCAAAAAGCTTTTGAAGCTTAAAGTAAAATGCGGAAGCAAAGAAAAACAGATAATCGCAGGGATTGCAGAACACTATTCGGCGGAGCAGATGTTAAACAAAACAGTTGTGATTGTTGATAACCTGAAGCCGGCAAAGCTGATGGGACTCGAATCACAGGGAATGCTTCTTGCCGCAAAGATTGACGGAAAGCTGAAAGTGATATCAGTTGACGGAGAAATTGCAGATGGAGCAGACGTAAGTTGATTTACTCTTTTGGTAATACAAAATACGATTTATCTTCCCGTACACACGTGATGGGAATATTAAATATTACTCCGGATTCATTTTCAGACGGCGGCAAGTACTTTGACAGCGATATCCGTATGCAGAAGATTGTTGTCGATGCCGTTCGTATGGAAAGAGAAGGGGCTGATTTTATAGATGTCGGCGGTGAATCTACACGACCTGGTGCACAAAAAGTAAGCGCAGATGAAGAAATCCAGAGAGTCATTCCTGTAATCAAAGAAATAAAGAAACACATAAACATTCCGATTTCAATTGACACTTACAAACATGAAGTAGCAGAAGAAGCTCTTAAAGCAGGTGCAGTTATTGTCAACGATATAAGCGGATTTCAGTTTGACTATAAAATTGCGGGTATTACAAAGAAGTACAATGCATCCTGCATTCTTATGCATATAAAAGGCACCCCGAAAGAAATGCAGAATAATCCTGTTTATGAAAATGTTATCGAAGAAATAAAGGAATACCTAAGCAAATCAATTTCGATTGCCTTGGAAGCAGGAATCGAACAGATTATAATAGACCCGGGAATCGGTTTCGGTAAGACGTTTAAACATAATATAGAAATCATTAAAAAACTGAATGATTTCAAATCACTCGGATATCCCCTTCTGCTTGGACTTTCACGGAAAAGATTTATTAATGAAATCTATGAATCAAATACGGACGAAAGAACTGAAGGTACATTGTCTGCAAATACAGTTGGCGTACTTAACGGTGCGAACATTTTAAGAGTACACGATGTTTTATTAAATAAGCGTGCTGCTATGACAGCTGACGCTTTAAAATAAACGATATAACAGATTTGATTAACAAAAAGAACAGTCCGGAAAATTTCGAAACAGTTGAACTCGATGTTACCGGGATGGAATGTGTTAACTGTGCAAACAGCATTAAAACATACCTGGAAAAATTAAACGGCATTTATAATGTTGATATAAATTTTGCCTCGGAAGTCGCGAGCGTTTCATACAATCCTAATGTAATTCAGATTAAAGAAATTGTTGCCGATATAAGAAAACTTGGATATGATATAATCGAAGAAGATGATGAGGATGCCGTCGAAAATATCAAGAAGAAAAAACTTAAAGCCGATAAATACAACTTTATAGTATCTGCTCTTTTAACTGCTCTTATAATGTTCATCTCTATGAGCGGACATCACGGAATGTATGATTTAAAGTTAAAACCAAACTTTTCTCTTATCACTTTATTGATTCTGACTTCGTACGTCGTATTTTTCAACGGTAAGAAGTTCTTATCAGGTGCATACAAATCCGCAAAGATATTTAAGAGTGATATGAATACCCTTGTTTCAATGGGTGTTCTGTCTTCATATCTTTACAGCTCTGTTATTGCAATTAATCATATCTTTAATTTAAACATTCCTGCACTAAAGAACTCTCATGAAGTTTATTTTGAAACTTCTGCTATGATTATAACGCTTATCCTGATTGGTAATTATCTGGAATCAGTCTTAAAATCAAAGACACAGACTTCCATAAAGAAATTAAAAGAACTTCAGGCTAAATTCGTAAACGTCATTCGGAATGGCGAGGATATGCTTTTACCGTTTAAGAAAGTTAAAGTGAACGATACAGTTATTATAAGGTCCGGCGACAAAATACCTGTTGACGGAATGATACTGGAAGGATTCTGTGTAATTGATGAATCTGCTATGACGGGCGAAAGCGTTATGATTGAGAAGAAAAAAGGAGATAGTCTGATAAGCGGTACTTTGATGAAGAATGGATTTGTTAAGATGAATGCTCTGAAAGTTGGCAAGGATACTACATTATCCAAAATTATTTCTCTTGTCAAAGAAGCATCAAACTCCAAACCACAGATACAAAGACTTGCAGACAAAATATCTTCAATATTTGTCCCTCTTGTAGTTTCAATAGCAATTATTACGTTTTTGGTCTGGTATCTTATTATCGGAAAACAATTTGACGAATCCTTGCTCTTCGCAGTTTCGGTTCTTGTAGTAGCCTGCCCTTGTGCATTGGGACTCGCCTCCCCTATGGCAGTTGTTATAGGTGTAGGGAGAGCAGCGGAAAACGGAATTCTCTTTAATAACGTTGAAGCTATTGAGAAACTAAACAAGATTGACACAATTTGTTTCGACAAGACAGGTACTGTTACAACAGGTGAAATGCACCTGAAATCTATAAAGACCTATAACGGAATTTCAGAAAATGAACTTATGAAATATGTCTTCTCTGTAGAAAAGTTTTCAAATCACCCGATTGCAAAGTCAATCATAAATTACTGTATTGAAAAAGAGATAGACATATATAATAATGTTACTGAAATCAGTAATGAAGACGGTCTTGGAATTATTGGTAAAGTTGAAGAAAGTTCTGTTATGTTTGGCACTCCTGCTATGATGGATAAATTCAAAGTTAAGAATTCCGATTTAATTGAAAACAAAGAAAGCAGAAATCTGTTTGCAAGCATTGACGGTTTATTATCAGGTGAAATTGAATTTGAAGACAGGATTAAAGGTGATGCCAGAGATATACTTGGAAGGTTTAAATCAAAAGGTCTTGATATGTTCCTTATTTCAGGAGATAGTGAAGATACAACAAAAAAAGTTGCTGAAGAACTTGAACTGTCAAACTATTCCGCAAGAACAATGCCTGAAGAGAAAGAAAAGATTGTTTCCGGATTACAGGGTGAAGGTAGAAATGTGGCAATGGTTGGTGATGGAATAAACGATGCCCCTTCTCTCGCAAGAGCCAATGTAGGAATTGCTGTTGGCACAGGACAGGATATTGCAATCGATTCTGCAGACGTAATTCTCGTTAAAGGCGATTTATTAAGCCTTGCGAAGTCTATAAACATTTCAGGTAAGACAGTATCAATTATAAAACAGAACATTTTCTGGGCATTTTTCTACAACGCTCTTACTATCCCGGTAGCTGCTGGTCTCTTTGCGTCGTACGGAATAAAAATAAGCCCTGTTCTGGCAGCAATGTTTATGGCTTTCAGTGATGTGATAACTGTAATGATAAACTCTTTAAGATTAAAATACGTTAACATAAATCAATAACTTAAACAGGAAGGAATATTTTAATGAAAACTTTTTTAAATCTGCTTCTGGTAATATTATTAACCGGAGTAATCGGATGCGGAAAGAAAAATACAAATAACTCATCCGGTGATACAAAAGGTGTGTCTGAAAAAGTTGAATCAGTTGAATATAAATGTGCCGGAATGCACTGTTCTGGATGTGAAGAAACTATCACAACCGAAGTAATGAAATCCGAAGGCGTAAAAGAAGTAAAAGCTGATTCAAAGACTAAGATTGTGACAGTTTCTTTTGACGCTAATAAGACTAATAAGGAAAACATCTCAAAATCTATCAATGCTGCGGGTTATGACACAGAATTATCCAAATCCGAAAACAAGCACGATTGCGAAACCGATATGAAGAAAGAAGAAAAGAAAAACTGATGACTGAAAAAGTAGATTTCGATAAACATGCTGAATCTTACGAGAAACAGCTTACAGAAGATTTAAAGTTCTTCGGCGAAGAGAGCAAATACTTTGCTGAATATAAAATCAGAATAGTTGAAGAATGCCTTGGAAGCAACCCCGGCAGTATTCTTGAATACGGCTGCGGAATTGGAATGAACCTGCAATACCTTGTTGGGTATTTTCCTGAAGCAAGTATTTTTGGCAGTGATATTTCGGCTAAGAGTATTGAAGTAGCATCAAAAAATAATCCATCCGTTAAATTCTTTCTGCTTGAAGACGAAGAGATTGCAAAGAAGAAAGAGACTATGGATTTAATATTTGTTTCAAACGTTTTCCATCACATCGAACCTCAGTATCGTGAGAAAGCAATTAAGAATATCTACAGTATGTTAAAGCCAAACGGTAATGTATTCTTCTTTGAGCATAATCCTTACAATCCTGTAACGAGGCATATAGTTAATACATGTGTATGGGATACAGATGCAATATTATTAAAACCAAAGGAATCGCTTTCATTGTTTAAGAACACAGGATTTAAGATAAACAGGAAACACTATACTTTATACTTCCCTGCTTTTCTGAAGTTTTTAAGACCGGTCGAAAAAGCTTTGTTCTTCGTACCGATGGGAGGTCAATACTATATCTGGGCAGAAAAATAATCAGAGGATTACTTTTTAATACTTAATCCTCTTTTCTTTACTTCATCCATAAATTCTTTTCTGTACTGGAAAACTTCTTTTATTGTGCCGATTATGACAGAGGGTCTTGCACCCGTAGATACACCGTCCACTCTTGGTAAATGTGTAACACCCATTTCAACTGTTTTATATCCGTTCAGATGAGCTTTTAGCATAATCTCGGCATCAATAAAAGCGTCTACAGAATCTATCTTTATTTCTTTAAACAACTTCGTTGGGAATATCTTAAAAGCGCAGTCAATATCCCAGTAATCAAGTCCGAATATTAATTTCAAAAGGTAGTTATAGCTGAGAGAAGTAAATTTCCTGTAAAGCGAATATTGTTTCTTCTTCCTGTAACCTACTACAATATCCGTGAAAGGAAGCATTGCAACAAATTTCTTTAACTCATCGAGGTCAAACTGATTATCACCGTCAGTATAGAAAACATAATCAAGTTTTGCGCTCGTAAATCCATCTTTTAATGTAGCTCCATAACCCATATTTTTCTCGTGATGAATGACACGAACTTTTGGAAACTTGGCAGCCATCTCATCTGCAACTTCTCCGGTTCTGTCCGGACTGCCGTCTTCAATTATAATGACTTCATAGTCCTTAAGCTTGAGCTCATCAAGAACCTGAACAGCTTTTGTTACAACCTTTTCAATGTTTCCCTCATCATAATATGCAGGGAAAAAGACTGATAACGATATATCCGAATTTGTAATCAAGTTAATACCTCTTTTAAATATTTATATGTAATCTCTATACCTGTTTCAATATCTATTTTTGGCAAGTAGTTCATTTCCTTTTTAAGCAGTGAAATATCTAAAATGCTAACCGGTACGTCAAGTTTTCTGCCTTCGACATATCTTACTTTAGCATCAATACCGGTAATTCTTTTAATCTTATCAAGAAGTTCATTTACTGAATAACCGGTACCTGACCCGAGGTTAAACACTTTATTATCGCTTTTATATTCAAGTGAATTAACCAAAGGCAATATTGCATCCTTAATATATATGTAATCTCTTCTTACGGAGCCATCTCCCCAGATTACTATTTCTTCGTTAAGTATTATCTTTTTAAGAAATACAGGTATTACACCCTGAGCATATAATGGATTTTGTCTTTCACCGTATGGATTCGCAAGCCTGAATATTGTATAGTCAAGACCGTAAAGAAAATTAAACATATACAGATAATCTTCGATAGTTTTCTTTGTTATTCCATATGAACAGATAGGATGTCGGGGATGCTCTTCTTTTATAGGTGTTGATTTGGGTATACCATAAACTGTTCCTCCGGAAGATACAAATATGACTTTCTTTATTTTCCTTTTAACTACATCCTGCAAAAGTCTTAATGTAGATACTAAATTAGATTCAACATCGTAAACAGGATTATCATTTGATGATGCGGGTAAAGTGGAACTGACTAAATGAAAAACATAGTCTATACCGTCCAAGCTGTTCAGCAAATCATATTCATTATTAAAATCGCCTTCTATAATCTTTATCTTATCTTTAAAACTCCTGAGATTATCTTTTGAGAAATTAATTTTGTCAAAGACTGTGACATTATAATTTCTCTTAAGAAGTTCTTCGGTCAAATGTGAACCTATGAACCCGCCGCCGCCAAAAATTATGCAATTATTCATATCAGTTAATTTTCTCAATTATATATGCAGCAAACCTTTTATCGGTAGATACGTATTGATTTATCACTTTGTAATCTGGGTTTTTCTGCAAATCTTCGATCTTTATATCATTCTCAAATTCGGGTCTGTATCCATAATGATTCTCCCAGACCAGAATAGAACCTTTCGGTACATCTTTTAAATACTTTGAATTTAAAGGCAGATACTTCTGAGGTTCTTTTCTGAAGTTATCCAGAAAAAACAGAAGTACTGAATGATTTGCATAGAAATTCCCTTTTAGTCCGTCTTTATTGAGTACTTCAGCAACAGATTTTACAGTTTGATTTTCAGGAGACAACTTCTTTGGTTTAAAATCAACATATAGATAAAATACAGATGCTATTATTAAAACAACCGACAGTTTATTCAGGTAAGATACTCTTTCCTTGGATGGTATGAGCATTGCTGCTGCAAAGAAAATTACAATAAAAACAACTTTTGTATAGTCGTTAACTTCTAACAATTTAAAACCATCTGATTCTTTAGATAAAAAAGCAAATGTAGCAAAGAAAATGAATCCTGTTATTACAAAATGAAGTTTCTTAAATTCTTTATCAGCGAGATTGTTCAATCCAACAGTTGCGAAGAAAACTGCAATCGGAGAAATGTGAAGCAGATATCTCCAGTTACCCGGATTAGGACCATTACTCATCATAGTGTACATTTGAACTGCAAATACTGTGATAAACAAGACATAGAAAAGTAAGTACTTCTCTAAATAAGCTCTGTAATTCTTTGTATTTGCAAAAAAGCCAAAGAATCCCTGCAGGAAAAGCAGCAAAGTAATCGGACCTACTATAAATATATAAACTTTAAAGTAATGGAATATGCCCTGAGAATTATAAGTCAAAGCAGCTACAGTCTTCATTTCCGTTAAAACAAACAAAGGATCACCGGTTTTCAGAAGACCAAGAAGATTATAAACGACCGGAAAGACACCTACCGCTAATGCAGGAATAATCTTTTTCTTATAAATCATAATAACAAACAGGACTACAATAAAAACAGCTATTTCCTGTCTGATAGTAAACACATAACCAATGAGTAAACTTGAAAGTAATAAATAATCTCTTTTATAAAGTATCAGGAAAATTACTATTAAAAGAGCAGTAAATATTTCTGAATAAGTCCTGAAAGAAAGGTCAAAGAATAAAGGCTGAACTGCAAGCAAAAATGCCCCGAAATATGCATATTTTACATCATACTCTTTAAGAAGTTTAAATGTGAAGAAAACGGTTAAAGAAGCAATTAAAGCATTAAAAACAAGGACTGCTTTAAAATCAATCATAGCGGGAAGTACAAGGAATATTTTCCATCCCGGTTTAGGGTTATTTCCTAGTATAGAGAATGCATCAACCTTAAACTTTACTGCATTTAAAAACTGTGCGATTTCGTCATCCTGATAGAATCCAACTGAAATATTCGAAAGCCAGAAATATATAATTGTAAATACAGGTATTACCAGCCAGAAATACTTGTCAATGTATTCATCAAACGGAACTTCCTGTTTCTTTGCTGTCTTTTCTTCTTTTGATTTTGCCATATTAAAAAATGTTGAGAAAATTATACAAATTATATCAACTATTAAAGGATAAAGAGATATTTATAATGAAATCCAATATCCCGATTTAACTTTAATAAACTTTTGTATAATGTTATATTCATTAATATATATGAAAATACTCGGTAATTCCATACAGATTAAAGAGATAAATGAGATTATAAAGCAGGTTGCACCTACTGATATAAGTGTCCTGGTTACAGGAGAAAGCGGTACGGGAAAAGAACTTGTTGCTAATGCTATTCATCAGAACAGTAAAAGAAGCAATAAACCTTTAATTACTGTTAATTGCGGAGCTATACCTGAAGGAATAATTGAAAGCGAATTATTCGGACATACAAAAGGTTCATTTACAGGCGCTATTGAAAGCAGGGCCGGATACTTCGAAATGGCTGATAAAGGAACTATATTTCTTGATGAAATCGGTGATATGCCTTTGGCAACACAGGTAAAAATACTTCGTGTTCTTGAATCAGGGGAATTCATGAAAGTCGGAGGGACTAAGAAAGTATTCGTTGATGTGAGAGTAATTGCTGCTACCAATAAGAATCTTGCAGAAGAAGTTGCACATAAAAATTTCAGAGAAGATTTATACTTCAGACTTAAATCAGTAAACATTAATATCCCTCCTCTAAGAGAAAGGAAACCTGATATTGATATAATGTTTGATTACTTCATTAAAAATGTATGTGAAAGAAATAACATTACTTTTGCAGGTATCGATGACGACGCAATGGATTACATCCGTAATTACATCTGGTACGGAAATGCAAGAGAATTAAGAAATTTCTGTGAAAGTATAGTTATCCTGAACCCTAACAAAAAAATCAGTTTAGAGGACGTTAAGAAAAACCTTTACACGGAAGTATATGAAAGCAGACAACTACCCGCTATACCGACCGTCACAAGAGATTTTACGGAGCAAGACATAATAATACGGGCACTGATAGAATTAAAATCTGATATTCTTGATGTAAAGAAAATGATAAATTCTAAAACTCAGGAAATCACTAAGGCAAATTCTGATGATGACTTTGTTATTAAATATGACGAAATAAAGGATTTGAATGCGGAAGATATAGAAAGTAAATTACTGACATATTTATTAAAATTGTATAAATGGGATATAAACAAGGTCTCTGATAATCTTGGCCAGACTCCCAGAAATATTTACAGGAAAATAAAGAAATACAAATTAGACAAGTATAATATTGTATAAAATTAACTTCATAATATTATTATTGGCATCTGCAATCTTTGCTTCATGCGGGATATACAGTTTCAGGGGAAACAATCCCCCTGATGGCATAAAAACAGTTGCAGTACCATTATTCACAGATAATTCAGGATTTGCAGTTTCAGGTATAGTAGAAAAATTTACTGAAGTACTTAAGAACAAAATAATAAGTGATAACACTTTAAAACTTGTGGACAAATCAAAAGCCGATGCTGTTATCACATGCAATATTTCCTCTATTAAAGATGATGCCCTTGTTATTAGCGGAGCCGAAAACGTTACTAAAAGAAAAATCACTATTAACGTCAGTGTTGTATTTGAGAATCTAAAGAAGCAAAAGAAAATATGGGAAAGAAATTATGAAAACTGGGGGGAATATAACTCATCTTCTAATTCATTCTCGGAGAGAGAAGCAGGCATTGTTATTGCAAGAGATAAAATAGCTGAAGATATATTAAACGATATTATTTCAAACTGGTAAATTAAAATGAAAATTGAAAGTATAATTTTATTAACGTACATCGTATCATTGTCCATCCTGTTCTTTTTTGCGAGCCACGGGTTCAGCATGATTTACTTCTATTTCAAAACTTTTAACAAAAGAACAGAAGATATTGACCCAACGGATTTTGTGATTAAAGAATATCCTTTTGTAACTATTCAATTACCTTTATACAATGAGAAATATGTTATTTGCAGGTTAATTGATGCTTCTTTAAGAATCGACTACCCGAAAGATAAGCTGGAAATACAAATACTGGATGACTCAACAGATGACACAAAAGATATTATTGATAAACATATAAAGCCATACATTGAAAAGGGTTATTTAATAAACCATATACACAGAACAAACAGACAGGGCTATAAGGCTGGAGCACTTAAAGAAGGACTTAAAACTGCTCTTGGTGAATTTGTAGCAATATTCGATGCTGATTTTATACCAAGAAAGAACTTTCTTAACAGAACAATTCCTTATTTCCTAAAAGATAAAAAGGTTGGACTTGTTCAAACAAGGTGGGAACACATTAACAGAGATTATTCAATTCTCACAAAAACCCAGGCTATTGCTCTTGACGGACATTTTGTCGTTGAACAGGCTGTACGAAACAGAGCTGGCTTCTTTATTAATTTCAACGGAACGGGCGGTATATGGCGTAAGGAATGTATTTTTGATGCAGGTAACTGGGAAGCTGACACATTAACGGAGGATTTAGACCTTTCTTACAGAGCTCAGATGAAAGGTTGGCAATTAAAGTATCTTGTAAACTTCACTTCCCCATCGGAATTACCGGCTGATATAAATGCACTGCGATCTCAGCAATTCAGATGGACTAAAGGAGCAATTGAAACAGCTAAAAAGATATACCCGAAAGTTCTGAAATCTGATTTACCTTTCAGGGAAAAGTTTCAGTCTTTCATTCATCTTTGGAGTAATCTTGCTTATCCGTTTATACTTTTAGCCGCAATATTAAATCCGATAATTACGCTTATTAAGGAAACTGGTGAATACGACTCTGTGTTTAAATTTATGTCATTCTTCATATTTGCATTTGTGAGTTCTATGATGTTTTATATGTATTCACAAAAAGATGTTTATCCTGACTGGCAGAAAAGGATTATTTACTTCCCTGTTTTTATGATGGGAAGTATGGGATTATCAGTTAATAACTTAAAGGCTGTATGGGAAGGATTAATCAATAAGAAAACCGAATTCGTTAGAACCCCTAAATATAAAATAGTAAGCCACAACGATACTGTTCATGATAAGAAATATCATGCAAAGAAAGTTACATTTGTAGCTTATATCGAAGCCTTGCTCTCTGTTTATTCGTTTATCGGTGTGGGGATATCAGTTTATTATGCTCAGATAGCTTCTATACCATTTCAGTTAATGTTTGCTTCCGGATTTGGAATAATTTCATATTTATCTTTTAAACAGGTTTACCTTATTAATAAAGCAGCAAAATTAGCATTAGCAGGTAATGTATAATCTCGATAACTATATTAACTTCCTTAAAGAGAAACTGGAAAACAATTTCTTCTCACCCCTATTAATTAAGTTAGCTAATCTGTACTTCTTTAATGACCAGTATGATAACTGTATCAAGATCTGCAATATGGTAACCGAATTATACCCTTTTTATCTTACGCCAAAAATACTTAAAGTAAAAGCATTAATAAAGCTTGAGTATTTTAATGAAGCCGAATCAGAATTAAAGGAAATTGAGAACAAGATACAGAATAAAGAGTTAATTGATTTATTGTACTCTTCGTTGGAAGAGTTCAAGAAAAAGCAAAGCCAGGCTAAGATTTTTTATAAGGAAATGCTTTCAGACCTTGATAAGTTTGAAGATTATGAAGACAAACTTAAAAATATACCTTTTTGCGAAGCGTTACCTGACCAGAATAACCAGGAATTAGCATTCATAGATAATGAATTAATATCAAATCTGGAAAACGATCCTAAGTTCAGGAATTTTATTGAGACAATCAAATCAATATCAATTGATACACTTCAGCAAAAGAAGAGCAGCAAAAATGAAGATAATAACGATTTGAATAATTACAAGAATGAAAGCAAGGATTCAATACTCGGGAATGTAAAAATTATAACTGAAACTATAGCTGACGTTATTGCAAAACAGGGCCTTCACAAAGAAGCATTTGATGCTTACACTCTATTGCTTAGAGCCGGCCATAAGAATAAAAAGAGGATTCTCGAGAAGATTGCAGATCTCGAACGAAGAATGTAAATCTAAGCTTCAGGCACTTTCGGATCTACAAAAATAACCTTTTCTTTCTCCATCACAACGGCACCCTGATTAAATCCTTTTCTTTTCTTTACATACTTGCGTTCACAGTAAGCTACAGGAATATGCTTCCCGTTTCTGGCTTTGCTGTAATATGCCGCAATAGCAGCCGCCTGTATAATCAAAGACTTCACTGGAGTCAGATTCTTATCAAGAAATTTAAGTATAGTATGTGAACCGCTTGAACCTCTGACGTGAAACCATAAATCATACTGACTCGCATACTTCATTGTAAGTAAATCATTACTGGCGCTATCCTTCCCTACCCATACTTCAAACTTTTCATCAATCTTGAATATTCGGAAAGGCAGTTTTTCTGTTTCTTTTTCCTTTTCTTCTGCTTTGCTCATTTTATTTAAACTTTTTAAATTATTCTCTGATACCAATGCATCTCTCTGTACTTCAAGTTCTGACAATTCATTATTCAGCACATTGATTTTCTTCTCCAGCTCTGCAATTGAATTCTTCAGTCCTTTGTATTTATTATAATAATTTGAAGCATTATTTGAAACCGAAATTAAAGGATTCAGTTTTATCTTTTCATTTTCCCCTGTTTCAGGGTCAATATGAAAATACTCTTTTAATCCCTTCTCAATATTATGAATATTACTGAAAAGTATATCACCGTACCTCTTATATTTATTTGAATTACCGGCTTCAGACTTTGCATTTGTAAGATTAATTATTTTATTCTTTATTCTTTTAATCTTTAGGTCAACTGAATCTGTAAGTGAATCTTTTATTTTCTTTCTTGATGTTAAAAATTTATAAGTTCTGTAAAAGCGAATTATCAGCTCGTTAATATCTTTTAGATTTTCCCTTTTAAAATTTGAGTATGCTCCCAAAGGAGTTAAGGAAGGAATTACAGTATCTTCATTATTGTAAAGTATAAATTCATCAGCTTTTAGTAACGAAGTGATGTACTTTAGAATCTCACTTTCGTATTCCACAATTTCTTTATTCCCAAACTTCTGAATTATATCTTCATTATATAGCTTTCCAATGTAAGAATAATTATTCCTGAGGTATGAATTAATATCATTGGAATTGATAGATGCTGAATCAGATTGACGAACTGGGAGTAAATCTTCCAATTTTTTATTAATAAAAACTGCCTTATCCGAATAACAGTCAACTATTACATTATCCTTACTTAGGAATAGATTAGAATACTTGGGGAATGCAAAAAAGGTTATAACAATTGAATTACTGAGTAATATTGTAACTATCCTGTTCTTATCTTCGACTCTGATATCTATAATCGAAGTATTCAGGATACTGTCAAAAAGATAAAGAATATTCTTAACCGGAATTGATTTCTCTTCTTCTATAAAAAAGCATTCAAGATTCTTTTCTATTATTATTGTAAGGTAAGATTCTTTTCCTTTATCAGTTAGAAGATGAAATGTGATACGATTTTTCTCAGTTGAGAAAACATTTACAATTAAATATGACGAGGAAAGATTTTTAAGATAATCTGCCTGAGCTTTGAGTATGAAATAATTGTTAATCAAAGCAAGTGTGGAAGT